>NZ_JBSGFQ010000013.1:0-168941 GCF_053603495.1 Nonomuraea sp. NPDC004186
GGGCGCGCGACCCCCCCCCCCCCCCCCGCCGCCCCCCCCCCCACCCCGGGGGCCCCCCGCCGCGCTGTCTACGGGCGGGCGGCCGGGGGCAGCTCGGCGGGCGAGGCGGGATGCCAGGCCAGCGGGTCGGCGCCGAGGTCGGCCAGCAGCGGCACCTGCTCCTGGCACCAGGGCGAGACGGCCAGCAGCCCGTTGCGCACCCCCTCCGCGAACTCCTTCCACGGCATCCACATCGTCTCCCCCACCTCGGCGGGGTTGGGGACGACGGGCGAGGTCACGGTGACGCGGTAGACCGGGCAGAGCTCGTGCTCGACGATCCCGTTGGCCATCTCGGCGCGGTAGGAGAAGGCCGGCAGCATGAGGTCGACGCGGTCCATCGTGAGCCCCAGCTCGTAGGAGAGCCGGCGCTCGACGGCCCGCTCCAGGGGCTCGCCCGGCAGCGGGTGGCCGCAGCAGCTGTTGGTCCAGATCCCCGGCCACGTGAGCTTGCTGTCCGCTCTCCTGGTGAGCAGCACCCGGCTCTCGTGATCGAAGACATAGCTGGAGAACGCCAGGTGAAGGGGTGTCTCGCGACCGTGCACCGCCAGCTTGGGCGCTGTCCCGAGTGCGTGGCCGTCGCGGTCGACCAGCACAACGTGTTCCTCAGTCGTCACGCTATGAAGCGTACGAGACACGGTGACCGTTCGGAACCCACGGCCCACCTGCCGCAGCACGACTCTCGCGCATCCTAGGCGATGGGTGGAGGGCTAGGCTGGCCGCGTGTCATTTGTGGCCGACCTACGCGTGGTCCTGCGAGGCGAAGATTTCCGGCGGTTGTTCGCCACCCGGCTGATCTCCCAGTTCTCCGACGGGATCTTCCAGTTCGGGGTGGCCGGGTTCGCCTTCTTCAGCCCTGAAACCAAGACGACGGCGCTCGCGGTGGCCGCCGGGCTGGCGGTGCTGCTGCTGCCGTACAGCGTGCTCGGGCCCTTCGTGGGCGTGTTCATCGACCGCTGGTCACGACGGCAGATCCTGGTGATCGCGCCGATCGTGCGCGGCGCGCTGCTGGTGGTCGCGGCGGCGCTGGTCGCCGCCGACGTGCCGGACACGGTCTTCTACGGGGCGGCGCTGGCCGTGCTGGGCGTCAACAGGTTCTTCCTGGCCGCGCTCGGCGCCTCGCTGCCGCACGTGGTGCCTGCCGACCGGCTGATGGCCGCCAACGCGGTCGTCCCCACGTCGGGCACCGTGGTCACGTTCGTGGGCGTGGGGCTCGGCTACCTGCTGCGCAAGGTGTTCGGCGCCGAAGACTACGGCGTGGCGCTGCTCCTGGTCGTCTCGGGCGTGGTGTTCGGCCTGAGCGCGCTGGTCGCGCGGACGATGGACCGCGGGCTGCTCGGCCCGGAGTCCGACCCGAGCCGGCCGCAGGCGCGCGACGCCCTGCGCAACGTGGTCGGCGGCCTCACGGACGGCGCCAGGCACCTGGTCAAGCACCGCGTCGCGGCCTCCACCATGGGCGCGATGGCCGCCCACCGCTTCTTCTACGGCATAGCCACCGCGCTCGGCATCATCCTCTACCGCTACTACTTCTACAACGGCGACGCCGACGCCGCGCTGAGCGGCGTCAGCCTGGTCGTGGCGACCTCCGGCGTCGGCTACGCCATCGCCGTCGTCATCACCCCGTACGCCACCGAGCGGTTCACGATCGAGCGCTGGGTGCCGATCGCGCTGACGACGGCCGGGCTGCTGACGGCGGCGCTGGTGCTGCCGTTCCAGGAGTGGGGGCTGCCGGTGGCGGGGTTCGTGCTGGGCGTGGCCGGGCAGAGCGTCAAGATCTGCGCCGACACCACGGTCCAGCGCGACGTCGAGGACATCTACCTGGGCCGGGCGTTCTCGATCTACGACATGCTCTTCAACGGCATGTACGTCCTCGCCGCGGCCCTGTCGGCGGCCATCCTGCCCGCCGACGGCAAGTCCTACACGGCCGTCGTGATCGCCGCCGTCGGCTATCCCGTGGCCGCGCTGGCGTACCGGATGATCACACGCCCGCGTCGTTCGACCTCGCCCACTCCAACAGCGCCTCGGTAGCCGCCTCCTTGCCGATCACGCCCTTGTCGAGCCTGATCTCCAGCAGGAACTTGTACGCCTGCCCCACCACCGGCCCCGGCCCGATGCCGAGGACCCGCTGGATCTCGTTGCCGTCGAGCTCGGGCCGCATCTTGGCCAGCTCCTCCTCGTCGGCGAGCCTGGCGATGCGCTCCTCGAGCTGGTCGTAGGTCCGCGACAGCGCCGTGGCCTTGCGCTTGTTGCGCGTGGTGCAGTCGGCCCTGGTCAGCTTGTGGAGCCGGTCCAGCAAGTGGCCGGCGTCGCGCACGTAGCGGCGTACGGCGCTGTCGGTCCACTCCCCCGTGCCGTAGCCGTGGAAGCGCAGGTGCAGCTCGACCAGCCGCGCCACATCCGCCACCACGTCCTTGGGGAACTTCAGCTCCGTCATGCGCTTCTTGGTCATCTGCGCGCCGACCACCTCGTGGTGGTGGAACGACACCCGCCCGCCCGTCTCGTGGCGGCGCGTCTTCGGCTTGCCGATGTCGTGCAGGAGCGCCGCCCAGCGCAGGATCCGGTCGGGCTTGCCGTCCTCCTCCTGCGCGATGGCCTGGTCGAGCACGGTCAGCGTGTGCTCGTAGACGTCCTTGTGCCGGTGGTGCTCGTCGATCTCCAGCCGCAGCTTGGGCAGCTCGGGCAGCACGTGCGCGGCCAGCCCGGTCTCGACCAGCAGCCGCAGGCCCTCGCGCGGGTTGGCGCCGCAGACGAGCTTGTCGAGCTCCTCGCGGATGCGCTCGGCCGAGACGATCTCGATGCGCCCGGCCATCTCGGTCATCGCCGCCACGGCGCCCTCGTCCACCCCGAACCCGAGCTGCGAGGCGAACCTGGCGGCCCGCAGCATGCGCAGCGGGTCGTCGCCGAAGGACCGCTCGGGGGTGCCCGGCGTGCGCAGCACCTTGGCCTTCAGGTCGTCGAGCCCGCCGTACGGGTCGACGAACTCGTGGCCCGGCAGCCGCACCGCCATCGCGTTGACCGCGAAGTCGCGCCGTTCGAGGTCCTCTTCGAGCGTCTCGCCGTACATGACCTCGGGCTTGCGCGACTTCGGGTCGTACGACTCGTTCCGGTACGTCGTGATCTCGATCAGCCAGCCGCCCTTGCGCAGGCCCACCGTGCCGAAGTCGATGCCGATGGTCCACACGGAGTCGGCCCAGTCCCTGACGAGCTCCAGGACCCGCTCGGGGCGGGCGTCGGTGGTCAGGTCGAGGTCGTTGCCGATGCGGCCGAGCAGCAGATCGCGTACGGGGCCGCCGACGAGGGCCAGCTCGTGGCCCTGCTCGGCGAACAGGCGGCCGAGCTCGTCGGCCACCGGAGCGATCTTGCGGAACAGGTCCGTCATGGCCCGCCGTTGGCTGTCAGTCAGAGTTGAGTCGGACAAGCGGGTAGGTCCTTCTGGGAGCATTCCGGAACATATCCCCCGAGCCACACCAGGTCCGGGTTACCGTCGGTCCAAGGACCGTCGGGGGCCAGGGAACGAGGCAAGGAGGACTATATGAAGGACGCCCTCGCGATCCACCGCTGGCTCCTCGCCCACCAGGTCCATCATGAGATCGTACGCCTTCCGCGTCCCATGACATGCGCGGAAGATCTGCCTGAGGCGGTCTCCGCTGCACCGAGCAGGTGCCTGATGGTCACAGTGCTCGAGGTCGCCACGAGGGTCGGCCGCGAGGTCGTCATCGCGGTCACCACCCCCGTGTCGGCGCCGCCACCGGTGGGAGCCGTCGGCGGAGTGCTGGGCGTGCGCCGGGTTCGACCGGCTCCGGTCCACGTGGTCAACGCGGCCACCGACTACGCGAGCGGGCTGGTGTGCCCGCTGCTCCTGCCCGAGCCGCTGCCCAAGTTCATCGACGACCGGCTGCCGGCCGACTTCCTGGCCGACGGCGGGCCGGTCTACACCGCGACCGGCGAACGGCATACCGCCCTGACCCTGCGCGCACTCGACCTGATCGCACTCCTGCCAGGCAAGATGGTCGACCTCAGGGCGAAAGGAACACGTGAGGCGGTCGCGCGGCGGCACTGAGCCCGTACCATTGCGGGCGTGTGTCGTCGTCCTCCAGCTTGGGCATTCGCGTGATCCGTAAGGCCACGCTGCTCGCCGCGCTGCTCGCCCTCACCGTGGTGGCGACCGCGCCCGGCGCGGCTGCCACCACGTCCGCGACGGCGAGCAGGCAGACCCTGGCCGTGTCGATCTCGTCGATCTCGCCTCAGGTGCCGACCGCGCAGACCGATGTGATCAAGTTCACCGGCACGCTCCGCAACGACAGCGGCGCGCCGCAGAGCGGCCTGCGCGTCCGCCTGCGCTACACGCCGCAGAAGCTCCCCGACCGCGTCACCATGGCCGCCTACCAGACCGACCAGAACCCCGCGACGCTGCCGTTCCGCGCCTCGCTGAGCTCGTTCATGGACATCCCGGCGCTGGCCGCCGGCGCCCAGGCGCGATGGGAGTTCACCGCGACGCCCGTGCAGCTCGGCTACGGCTCGTTCGGGGTCTACCCGGTGGCCGTGGAGGTGGTCCAGAACGGCCTGCAGGTCATGACGCAGCGCACGTACCTGACCTACGCGCCGCCCACGGTGCCGAAGCTGCCGCGCAACAAGCTGGCCATCGCCCTGCCCGTCATCGACCAGCCGCACCGCGGGACCGACGTCGACCCGAAGACCCGCACGCCGCTGTTCGTGAACGACAAGCTGAGCCAGTCGATCACCGGCAAGGGCCGCCTGGCCGACCTGGCGCGCATCGCGCAGGCCGCGCCCAAGGCCGTCACCTGGTTCATGGAGCCCTCGCTGCTCGACGACCTTGACGCCATGAAGAACAAGTACCTGGTCAAGGTCAAGGACGAGACGCAGGAGAAGCCCGCCAACCCCGAGGCCGCGAGCTGGCTGACGACCATGCGCACCGCGCTGGCCGACTCTCCCGTGGTCGCGGTCCCGTACGCCGATCCCGACGTGGCCGCGCTCGCGCACCAGGGGCTGGACACGCAGACCGGCCGGGCGATCGAGCTGGGCAGGCAGAAGGCCGCCGCGCTGCTCCAGCGCGAGGTCAAGACCAATATCAACTGGCCGCCCGGGGGCGTGCTCGACGCCGACGCGCTCGACCTGCTCTCGGTCAGCCTCCCGGCCGGCAAGGAACGGGTCGACACGGTCCTGCTCAACTCCACCAACCTGCCGCCGCAGCCGCCCGTGCCGTTCTCGCCCGACGCCGCCTCCACGCTCGACTCGGTGAACGGGCCCGTCACCGCGCTGGTCGCGGACGCCGAGCTGAGCAAGCTGTTCGAGCCCGCGGCGCCCACGTCCGTGCTGCTCAGCACGCAGCGGTTCGTCGCCGAGACCGCCATGATCGCCGCGGAGGCCGGCCAGACCTCGCCCAGGTCCCTCGTCATCGCCCCGTCGCGCCGGTGGGACCCCAACCCCACGCTCGTCAACGCGCTGATGAAGACCGCGGACAACCTGCCGTGGCTGCGGCTGACCCCGCTGGAGTCGATCAAGCCGACCAAGCTGTCGGTCCCGCGCGCCGGGCTGACCTACAGCGACCAGGACCGCAAGGAAGAGCTGACCGCGAAGTACCTCGACCCGGTCAAGGGCATCGCGTCGAATGCGCAGCTCACTTCCCTGATCACCGAAACGAGGACGCCGTCGAGCTTCGACGCGGCGGTCCTCCGGCTGACCTCCTCGGCCTGGCGCAACAGCACCCGCGCGGGCCGCGCGGTGACCAAGCTGGTCCGCGAGGCGGTGACGGACCAGACCGACAGGATCCAGATCACCGGAGCGGGCCCCAGCTGGACGCGCACGCTGGCGGGCAGCAACGGCGCGGTCCCGATCAGCGTCAAGAACGAGCTGGGCGTGCAGATCGCCCTCTACATCGACGTCACGTCCAACAACCCCGAGCTGTTGCAGGTCAACTTCGACCAGCGCGGGCCGATGAAGATCGGCCCGCGGCAGAGCGGCACGGTCCAGGTGCCGATGAACGCCGCGGCCGGCACGAGCGGCGACGCGACGGTGACCGTGCAGCTCAAGACCTCCGACAACCAGCCGTACGGCAAGCCGCAGCGGCTGACCATCCGCATCACCGGCTACACCGGGATCGCCTCGGTGATCGTGGGCGCCGCCCTGACCGTGATGCTCGCCGCCGTGGTGATGCGAGTGCTGCGGCGCAGGTCGGAGCGGAAGCTCGCGCACGCGGCCAAGACCCGGGAGAATAAGATCGTATGAGTCGCATGCTTCGGGCCAGCGCCATCATGGCCGCGGGCACGATGGTGTCCAGGGTCACGGGGTTCGTGCGGACCATGGTGCTGGCCTACGCCATCGGCACGAAGGCGCTGGGCGACTCCTACAACGCGGCGTACGCGATCCCGTACAGCATCCTCGACCTGCTGCTGCTCGGCGTGTTGAGCAGCGTCGTGGTGCCGATGATCGTCCGGGCCCAGCAGCACGACGCCGACGGCGGCCGGGCGTACGAGCAGCGGCTGCTGACGCTCTCCGGGGTGGCGCTGATCGTGGTCGCGGTGGTGGCGGTGTTCGGCGCGCCGCTGCTGATCGACCTCTACACCGACTGGGCGCCGGGCAGCCCCAAGTTCGAGGTCGCGGTCACGCTGGCCCGCTTCATCCTGCCGCAGCTCGCGTTCTTCGGCGTGGGCGCGGTGGCGGGCGCCATCCTCAACACCCGCGACCGTTACGGCGCGCCCATGTGGGCGCCGGTGGTCAACAACCTGGTCGTCATCTGCGTGTTCCTGGCGTACGCCATGGTCGGCGGCGAGCGCGACAACATCGAGCAGATCAGCACCGGCGACATGGCGCTGCTCGGGCTGGGCACCACGGCCGGCATCGTGGCCCAGGCGGTCATCCTGATCGTGGCGCTCAAGCGGGTCGGGTTCGTCTTCGTGCCCCGCTTCGACGTGCGCAACGCGCGGCTGGGCGAGATGGCCAGGGCAGGCGTCTGGACGATCGGCTACGTGATCGTCACCCAGCTCGGCTTCATGCTGACCACCAACCTGGCCAGCGCGGCCGGCGACGTGGTCGAGGGGCACGGCATCAGCCCCTACACGCTGGCGTTCCAGCTCTTCCAGCTCCCGTACGGCGTCATCGGCGTCTCGGTGATCACCGCGATGCTGCCCAGGATGAGCCGGGCCGTCGGCGAGGGGCGCTTCCACGACGTGCGGAGCGAGTTCGGGTCGAGCGTGCGGCTGATCTGCTCGCTGATGGTGCCGGTGTCGCTGCTGCTCATGGTGCTCGGGCCGGCGATCACCGTGCCCATCTACGGCCACGGCGCCAACAGCGTCGCGGACGCCGTCTACATCGGCAACGTGCTGCAGGTCTACGGGCTCGCGCTGGTGCCGTTCGCGCTGTTCCAGTTGTTGCTGCGGGTCTTCTACAGCTTCGGCGACACCCGTACGCCGGTGTTCATCGGCGCGGCCACCACGGCGGCCAACGCGGCGCTCATGCTGGTGTTCAACGCGTTGCTGCCGGCCCGGTACCTGGTGATGGGGCTGGCGCTCGCGTACGCCATCGCGTACGCGCTGGGCGCGGTCGGGGCTTGGTTGCTGGCCAGCCGCCGTGTCAGAGGGCTGGGTGGCTGGACCATCGGCATGGCGTTGACCAGGATGTATCTGGCGGCTCTGCCCACCGCTGTGGTGGCGCTCGCGGCGGTTTGGGTAGTCACGGGGGTGTTCGCCGGGCTAGGGTTCGTCAATTCGCTGATCGTTCTCGCGGTCGGCGGGGGCCTCGGGTTGCTGCTCTATCTAGGCGTCGCGCACAGAATGCGCATCCCCGAGGTCAATTCCATCGTTGGGATGGTCGCTGGGCGGGTAGGCCGGTAAAGAACGCGGGCCGAATCCACTCGGCACTAACATGGAGCCGACACGCGCGAATGGAAGCAGGAGGGGCGTGGGCGGATCCACCCGGCATAGCGTGCCTTCGTGGGACACCACCACGCAGGTGAGTCGAGTCATGAACACGCCCGATCGGCCAAGCGGAGTGAACCTGTGAGCACGTCGGCCGTCGAACCCGGCACCCGTCTGGCCGAGCGCTTCCGGCTCGAGGACCGCGTCAGCGAGTCCGACGGAGCCACGCTCTGGAAAGCAATCGATGAGATCCTCGCGCGTCCCGTGGCCGTCCACACCTTCGCGCCCGACTTCCCCCGCGTCCACGAGGTGGTCACGGCCGCCCGCGCCGCGAGCAGGCTGACCGACCCGCGCCTGACGCAGGTTTTCGACGCCGCGGAGGACGACAAGGCCGCCTACGTCGTCAGCGAGTGGGTCACCGGCGAGTCGCTGACCGACCTGCTCGCCTCCGGCCCGCTGGATCCCGAGCGCGCGGCGGGGCTGGTGGCCGAGGCCGCCGAAGCGCTCGCGCACGCCCACGAGGCCCAGCTCTACCACCTGTGCCTGCGCCCCTCCCACCTGGTGTGGACGACGGGCAACACGGTCAAGGTGCTCGGCGTGGCCGTCGATGCGACCCTGTACGGGCTCACCACCGACCAGCCGGCGCTCGACGACGCCGAAGGGCTGGGCCGGCTGCTGTACGCCGGGCTGACCGGTCACTGGCCGGGCGACGAGGAAGAGGGCGGCCTGCCCGCGGCCCCCATGACCGACGGCCACTTCTGCACGCCCCGGCAGGTCACCGCCGGCGTGCCGAGCTACCTCGACACGGTGACCGTGCGCGCGTGCCTGCCCGAGTCCCGCAGGGGCACGGGCGCGCTGGCCAGCCCGTCCGACGTGGCCGAGGCGCTGTCCGGCGTGGCCAGGCCCATGCCGATCCCGATCTCCTACCCCTCGACCCCCGCGGTGGCCTCCGCCTCCCACACCGAGGGCCTGGACCTCGTCCACCGGCAGCAGCTCACCGTCCCGCAGAGCCCGCCCCCGCCGCCGCGCCGTCCCGCGGGCGGCGGCAGCACGCTCAACCGCGTGCTGATGACGCTGGTCGTGCTGCTCGTCATCGCGGCCGTCGGCGTCGGCGCCTGGACGATCGGCCGCAGTCTGGGCAGCCCGACCAAGCCCGAGGCGTCGGGCTCCAGCCCCAGCACCTCCACGTCGGCCTCGGCCGAGGCCCAGACCGTCAAGCCGAAGAAGGCCCAGGGCTTCGACCCGCTCGGCGACAACAACGAGAAGCCCGAGATGGCCGACCTGGCCATCGACGGCAAGCCCGGCACGCTGTGGAAGACGGAGCGCTACACCAGCGCCGACCTGGGCAATCTCAAGAAGGGCGTCGGCCTGCTGCTCGACATGGGCAAGTCCATGCAGATCAGCGACGTGGTCGCTACGCTGTCCGATGCCTCGGGCGCGTCCGTCGAGCTCAAGGTGGGCGACTCACCCGATCTGTCTGCACTGAAGACGGTGGCGACCGCGAAGAACGCCGCAGGTAAAACCACTCTTACCCCTGATCAACCGGCAACTGGACAGTACGTTTTGATCTGGTTTACCCGGGTTCCGATGGATGGCGGCGAGTTTCATGGCACCATCTATGAAGTAGTGGTGCACTCTCCCGGATCGGCATAACCAGGAATCTCTCTTGTGAACTCCCCACCCGAGACACCCTCAGCAGCGGAGCGGCCGGCGATCACAGACGCCGAGCTGCTGACCGCGCACATCAACGGGGACCCTCACGCCTTCAGCGAAATCGTCAAACGGCACCGCGACCGCATGTGGGCGGTCGCCCTGCGTACGCTCGGTGACCCCGACGAGGCCGCCGACGCCGTGCAGGATGCCTTCGTCTCCGCATATCGCAAGGCCGCCACGTTTCGCGGCGAGGCAGCCGTCACGACCTGGCTCCACCGGATCGTGGTCAACGCCTGCCTCGACAGGATGCGCCGTAAATCGGTCAGGCCCGTCGCCGACGACGAGCTGATCGAGGCCGCTGAGCGCGAGACTCCCCTACCCGACCAGACCGTCGAACGCGAAGTCTCCATGGAGGTTTCGGCCGCATTGAAACTCCTGCCCAGCGACCAGCGGGCGGCTCTCGTCCTCGTCGACATGATGGGTTATTCGGTCGAAGACGCAGCTCAGGTGCTCCAAGTGCCGAGCGGCACGGTCAAGAGCCGGTGCGCTCGAGGGCGCGCGAAACTTGCCCCAATTCTTTCCCATCTGCGGAACCGATCGGACCTCAATCGCGTCTCATCCGCGAAGGGAGCAGAACTTCGTGACGGGTGATACGCACTACGATCTGGACATCCTGGCCGAGCTGGCCGAGGGTCTCCTAGACGTCGACACGGCGCGCCGGGTCCGCGAGCATCTCGCGGTCTGTGACCCATGCGGGGAGCTACTGGCAGACCTGGCGGCGGTTCGCGAGGTGCTCGCGGCGACCCCCACACCGGCCATGCCGATGGGTGTCGCACTGCGCATCGACAAGGCTTTGGCCGCCGAGGCGGAGTTCCGGCGGGGAGGTGTCGGCCTCGTTGAGGCGCCCGACTGGGACGAGCTCATGCGGGACGCCCCATGGGAACGACCGGTCGAGGTGGCCGCTGAGGCGGCTCCCGAGCCGGTGCGGCTGGGCGTCGTCTCCGACGACGGCACGATCGTCCCGGCCAAGCCCTCTCGCAGACGCAGATGGGCGATGCCCGCGATCGCGGCCGCGGCGGCGGTCGCCGTGGTGGGCACGGCGGTGGCCTCCACCGGCCTGCTCGCGAGCGGCGGCGGCGGGGGCGGCGGCCGCGACGTGATGGCCGGCGGCGTGACCGAGACCTCCGTGGTCCCCTCGACCCCGGCCAAGGTCCCCACGATGGCCAGGTCCTACGGGTTGACCGACAGCGGCCACAACTACAGCGACCAGGACCTGCGCCAGCCGCTCGAAGGCATGTTCGGCTTCCAGCGCATGGTGCAGGGCGGCTCCGACGACGACGGCAAGGTCGACAAGTGCGTGAAGCGGGTCTCGAGCCGCTCCAGGCTGCCGGCGTACGCGGTCGACCAGGGCCAGTACAACGGCCAGGAGGCCCTCGTCGTGGCCTCGTGGAAGGACAAGGCCAGCCAGAGGCTGCGCATCGACATCGTCGACCCGTTCAACTGCAAGAACCTGCGTAAGCCCACACTGGGCCGCTGGTAAAGGACATACACGTCAGAGCCCGCCTCGGCGGGCTCTTTCGCTTTGTGCGAGCGTTGTGTGTAGGGCAGGGAATCAGGGCGGCCTAGGATCTGTTGACGCCGGTGCAACAGCAGACGAGGAAGGCGTGGGAGCGTTGAGCGACGTTCGTAACGTGATCATTATTGGATCCGGCCCAGCTGGCTACACCGCGGCCGTCTACTCCGCGCGCGCCGAGCTCAAGCCGCTGGTCTTCGAGGGCTCCGTGACAGCCGGCGGCGCCCTCATGAACACCACCGATGTGGAGAACTTCCCGGGTTTCCCCGACGGCATCATGGGCCCCGACCTCATGGACAACCTGCGCAAGCAGGCCGAGCGGTTCGGCGCCGAGCTGGTCACCGACGACGTGGTCGAGGTGGACCTGGAGGCGAACCCCAAGGTCGTCAAGACCCACAGCGACACCTACTACGCCAAGTCGGTCATCCTGACGATGGGCTCCGGCTACCGCGAGCTCGGTCTGGTGAACGAGAAGCGCCTGTCCGGGCATGGCGTGTCCTGGTGTGCGACGTGTGACGGCTTCTTCTTCCGCAACAAGGACATCGTGGTCGTCGGCGGCGGCGACACGGCGATGGAGGAGGCCACGTTCCTCACCAGGTTCGGCCGCATGGTGACGGTGGTGCACCGCCGCGGCGAGCTGCGCGCCAGCAAGATCATGCAGGAGCGGGCGCTCGCGAACGACAAGATCCGTTTCGTCTGGGACTCCGAGGTCGTCGACGTGCTCGGCGACAGCCGCGTCGAGGCCGTGCGGCTGCGTAACGTCAAGACCGGCGAGGAATGCGAGCTGGCCACCGACGCGTTGTTCATCGCGATCGGGCACGACCCGCGCACCGATCTGGTCAAGGGGCAGATCGACCTCGACGAGGACGGCTACATCAAGGTGGCCTCGCCGTCCACGGCGACCAACATCGACGGTGTGTTCGCCGCGGGAGACGTTGTCGACCACACCTACCGTCAGGCCATCACCGCTGCCGGCACCGGCTGCTCGGCCTCGCTCGACTCCGAGCGCTGGCTGGCGAACAACGAGAAGTGAGTAAGGAGCGCACCGTGAAGGCTGTCACCGACGCCTCTTTCGAAGCCGACGTCCTCAAGAGCGACAAGGCCGTGCTGGTCGATTTCTGGGCCGAGTGGTGCGGGCCGTGCCGTCAGGTCGCCCCCATCCTGGAGGAGATCGCCAAGGAGCACGGCGACAAGCTGGAGATCGTCAAGCTCAACATCGACGAGAACCCCGACGTTCCGCGCCAGTACGGTGTGCTCCAGATCCCCACGATGAACGTCTACCAGAACGGCGAGGTCGTGAAGCAGATCATCGGCGCCAAGCCGAAGGCCATGCTGCTGCGCGAGCTCGACGGCATCATCTAGCCCGCCCTCCCGCGGCGCGCGCCCGGCCCCCCGCCTCTGGCGGGGGGCTTTCGCGTTCTCCCGGTCTTGTACGGCGGCCCCGCTTGTACGGCCCCGCTTGTACGGCCCCGCTTGTAGTACGGCACGGCCCTGTGCGGCCGCTTGCGCGGCCCTGTGCGGTCGTCAGACGGGACGAAGCGCCCGTTCTGGACTCATGGAGCCCAGGAGTCGCTCCAAAGCCACCTCGACGTCCTCACGCCACGAGACGGCGGTCTTGAGCTCCAGCCGGAGCCGCGGAAAACGCAAATGCGGACGAACCGTCTTAAAACCAACAGAAAGGAAGTATTCCGCCGGAACTACGCAACTAGGCTCTTCCCACTTGAGGTCGCCAAAAGCTTCAATGGCTTTCACGCCACGCCTGGTCAGGTCTTTGGCCACGCCCTGGATCAGCATCCGACCCAGCCCGCCACCCGAGAACTCCGGAATGATGTGCGCGGTCATCAGCAGCACGGCGTCGGCGCTGACCGGCGAGGTGGGGAAGGCCACGGACCGGGGACTGTAGAGCGGCGGGCTGTAGAGCACGAACCCGGCAGGCACCCCGTCGACATAGGCGATTTTCCCGCAACTGCCCCACTCGAGCAGCGTGCCGGAGAGCCACGCCTCCTTCTCCAGCCCAGGATCCCCCGACCGAACCGCCCGCTCCCCGCTCATGGGGTCAAGCTCCCAGAACACGCACCGCCTGCAGCGATGGGGCAGATCTTCAAGATTGTCCAGGGTTATGTTGACCAGCCGACGCGACAACTACGGCCCCCTGTCGTTGACCCGGAAAAGCGCGCGAAAACCGCGTCCACAGGTGGCATCGTAGCCCAGTGAAGATACCGCCAGCGGACACCACGACGGTCGAGCCCGTCACGGGCGACATGTCCGGTTAGCGTAATCTGGTATTTCAGTCCGATATGACACCTAGGAGGTGGGCCGTGACAGGAGAGCTGGATCACGGTCAGGCACCCGCGACCCAAGGGTCGCGCATCGACGCTTACGTCGATCGGTACGCCGCGCGAGCTACCGGGATGGTCGCCTCCGAGATCCGAGCTCTTTTCGCCGTCGCGTCGAGGCCCGAGGTGGTCTCGCTCGCGGGCGGCATGCCGTACGTCACGGCTCTTCCCCTCGACATGGTCGGCGAGCTGGTCTCCGACCTCGTCACCAAGCGCGGCCCCGTCGCGCTCCAGTACGGTTCCGGCCAGGGTGACCCGCACCTGCGCGAGCAGATCTGCGAGGTCATGCGGCTGGAGGGGATCAACGCCGGGGCGGACGACGTGGTCGTCACCGTCGGTTCGCAACAGGCCCTCGACCTGATCACCCGGATCTTCATCGACCCGGGCGACGTGGTGCTCGCCGAGGGGCCCTCGTACGTGGGGGCGCTGGGTACATTCGCCGCCTATCAGGCCAAGGTCGTTCATATCGCCATGGACGATCAGGGCATCGTGCCCGAATCCCTCGCCCAGACCATCTACGCGCTGGAGACGGCCGGGGCTCCCATCAAGTTCCTCTACACGATCCCGACCTTCCACAACCCGGGCGGCGTCACCCTGAACATCGCCCGGCGGCAGCAGGTGCTCGACATCTGCCAGCGGGCCGGGGTGCTGATCATCGAGGACAATCCGTACGGACTGCTCGGCTTCGACGGGGAGCCCATGCGCGCCCTGCGCGCCGACAACCCGGACGGCGTGGTCTACCTGGGGTCGTTCTCCAAGACGCTCGCCCCCGGCTTCCGCGTCGGCTGGGCGCTGGCCCCGCACGCCATCCGCGACAAGCTTGTGCTGGCCATGGAGTCGGCCGTGCTGTCGCACTCCTCGTTCACCCAGCTCGCCGTGGGCCAGTACCTCGCCACGCAGCCCTGGCGGGAGCAGATCAAAACGTTCAAGGAGCTCTACCGAGAGCGCCGCGACGCGCTCCTGGACGCGCTCGAATCCCTGATGCCGCCCGAGGTCACCTGGACGCGACCCGCGGGCGGCTTCTTCGTGTGGGCGACCCTTCCCGAAGGGCTCGACTCGAAGGCCATCCTGCCGCGGGCGGTGGCCGAGCGGGTGGCGTTCGTACCGGGGACCGGGTTCTTCTCGGACGGGAGCGGGGCGCGGCACATGCGGCTCTCGTACTGCTTCCCCGAGCCGGACCGGATCCGGGAGGGAGTGCGGCGGCTGGCCGGCGTGATCGACCAGGAGATGCAGCTGAGGGACACGTTCGGCACCAGCTCGGCCCGCGACCACCAGGGCGTCGACACCCCTGGCCCCGACCTGGCCTGACCACCGTCTCCAAGGGGGCCGGCGCCGCCTCACCGCTCCGCCGGCCCCACCAAGCCCGGTCCTCCGGACTCGGCCACCCCCTGCACTGATCACCCTCTTCAGGACCAGCCAGGCTTCACCCACCCCTCTTCAAACCTGGCCACCCCTGCTCCACCTACTCCCCCGGGCCAGCCACCCCCTGCCCGATCTCACACCCGCCTTGATAACCGCCACCCGCCTGGCCTCACGCCCGCTCGCGCACACCGCCACCTACGCGCCTCACGCCCGCTCGCGCACACCACCACCAGCGCGCCTCACGCCCGCTCGTGAACAGCCACCACCGTGGCCTCGCACCCTCACGGACACCGCCGCAGCCTGAGCACCGTTCCCTCCCTGACCACCGTCTCCCGCCCTCCCCCACGCGCGCCATCCCGAAGTCCACCCGCCACCACCCTGGCGCACCCTCGGCCCCGCCCCTTCCAGGCACTCACACCATCGCCGCCTGCCCCTTCCCGGCATCACCATCGCCCTGCCGCCCCATAAGCGGGCCCCCTGCCGCCCTATAGGCGGGCCCCCTGAGCGCTGTCCTTCCCCAAGCCCCGCCACCGCCCAGTTCACTGCAGCTTGGCGGTACGGTTGGACAGCGGCGCGTGCGATCAGCGGAGGAGATGTGATGAGCGATCTGGGCCACGTGCTCGTGCTGGCCGGAGGTCTCTCCTACGAGCGAGAGGTGTCCCTGCGCTCCGGTCGCCGAGTCAGCGAGGTGCTGCGTGCGGCCGGCGTCGACGTGGAGGCCCGCGACACCGACGCGTCCCTCGTGCCCTCCATCCTCGCGGACCCGCCGGACGCGGTCTTCGTGACCCTCCATGGTGGCGCGGGCGAGGACGGCGCGATCCGTTCCGTCCTCGAGCTTCTCAACGTCCCGTATGTAGGCGCCGACCCGGACGCCTGCCGAGTGGCCTTCGACAAGCCCACGGCCAAGGCTGTCGTACGCTCGGTCGGCCTGCGGACGCCGCAGTCCGTCACGCTGCCGAAGGAGACGTTCCACGACCTCGGCGCCACGGTGGTGCTGGGGCGCATCATCGAGCGCCTCGGCCTGCCCCTCTTCGTCAAGCCCGCCCGGGGCGGCTCGGCGCTGGGCGCCTCGATCGTCCGCACGGCAGAAGAACTCCCCGCCGCCATGGTCGGCTGCTTCGCGTATGGCGACACGGCGCTGATCGAACAGTACGTGGATGGCGTAGAGGTGGCGGTCTCCGTCGTGGACCTCGGCAACGGCCCGGAGGCCCTGCCGGCCGTGGAGATCGTCCCGGACGAGGGCGTCTACGACTACGCGGCGCGCTACACGGCCGGACACACCGAGTTCTTCGCCCCCGCCCGTCTCTCCGCCCAGGCGGCCGCGGCGTGCGCCGAAACGGCGGTGACCGCCCACACGGCGCTCGGCCTCCGCGACATCTCCCGTACGGACCTGATCGTCGACGCCAACGGCATCCCGCACTTCTTGGAAGTCAACGTGGCCCCGGGAATGACGGAGACCTCACTCCTCCCGATGGCCGCCGAAGCCGCCGGCCAGGACCTGGGCGACCTCTGCCGCACCCTCCTCCAAAACGCCGCCACCCGCGCCCACACCTGACCACCACTCCCTGCCGCCTCTTCTACGGCCGCCCAGTCAGCGCGCGCCTGCCCCTGACTCCCAGGCGCGCCCTCCCACCCGTGACTGCACCTCACAGGCAACCCGCTCTATTCACCCGAGCGCGGCCAGCTCAAAAATCAGCTCGAGTCCGCGCGCCCGCCAGCACACCCCTCCCGAAAGCCGACGTCGAAGACCGACCCGGAAGCAAGCGCCCAACGGCCAGCCAACCCGAGGCCGAGCAGCCGCCAGCACGACCACCCCAAAAGCGAACGACCGACACCACCGCCGACTCGGCGACGAACGCCCACTGCACGGCCAACCACCCGACGCACGCCGCCCCAGAGCGAACGGCCAACACCGCAGCCGACGCACAGGCGGACATCCAGCACGACGGCCAACCCGAACGAGGGCAACCGCCACCACGAGCATCCCGCAGCGAACACTCGGCACCACGGCCGACACACAGGTAGACGTCCGGCAGCAGGGCAACCACCACCGAGGCGAACGGTCAACACCACAGCGGACGCAAAGACAGACGTCCGCCAGCGCAGCCAATCCGGAGGCGAGCGACCGCCAACACCACCTCCCCCGGCATGAACGGTCAACACCACCGCTGACCCAAAGGTGGGCATCCGACAGCACGGCCAACCCAGAGGCGAGCGACCACCGACACCACGACCCCCGGCACGAACGGTCACACCACCGCCGACGCAAAGACAGACGTCCGACAGCACGGCCAACCCAGAGGCGAGCGACCATCAACACCACCACCCCGGAAGACGAACGACCGGCACCATCGCCGACCCAAAGGTGGGCATCCGAGAGCCCGGTCGGTTCGGGGCCGCTTCCGGCGGAGTGGCTGAGTCCTTGAGACAGCACACGACTCAGAGCGAGTTTCCTCCCGGCAGAGGTCGCAGCGGCACAACGCTTGCCGGAGCGGCGCGCCACGCACGCTTGGCCAGGGCAACCCCGCCCCCTGGCCGCCTCTACACGGGCGAGGCCCTGACCCCCATCGGCGGGGAGACCTGGCGCTTCTCCGCCGCCATCCTCGCCTTCCCACGTTGAGCCCACCACGGACGCCAGCCACCATGCAGAGGAAGAGCACACGCGTGCGTGCCAGCGCCGGCCGCATCTAGGTCGCACGCCTCCCGTTCATCACCAGCCCATCCACAGAACGCGGGGAAGAGTGACCCCCACCGGATCCACAGCCTCGTGGGACGGGGATCGATCGACGGATGCCCGGGCGCCGGGCTGAGGGCAGATAAGTAGCCTTACCGTGTGCCGATCGATTCGATGTACCCCAAGAGCTTCGCCAGCGACAACCACGCCGGCGTTCACCCGACCATCCTCGAAGCCATCGCCTCAGCCAACCACGGAGACGCGCCCGCCTACGGCGACGACAACTGGACCTCGGCGTTCGAGGACAAGGCCAAGGAAGTGTTCGGCGCGGGCGCCGAGGGCTTCGCGGTGCTCAACGGCGCGGGCGCCAACATGGTCGGGCTGGCCCTCATGCTCGGCCGCTACGACGCGATCCTCTGCGCCGACAGCGCCCACATCGCCACGCATGAAGCAGGAGCCTCAGAACGCCTGCTCGGCGTCAAGCTGATGACGATCCCCACCGAGGATGGCAAGCTCCGCCCGGAGGACATCAAGTCCCGCCTGGGCGGGATCGGCAACCCCCACGAGTCCCAACCCACGGTGGTCTCCATCTCCCAAGTCACAGAGCTCGGCACCTGCTACTCCCCCGCCGAGATCGCCGCCATGGCGGAGGCGGCACACGAGTCGGGTCTACGGCTCCACATGGACGGCGCCAGACTCGCGAACGCCGCCGCCTTCCTCGACTGCGATCTGAAGGCCATCACGACAGACGCCGGGGTGGACGTCTTCAGCTTCGGCGGCACCAAGAACGGCGCTCTGGCGGCCGAGGCGGTCGTCGTCCTCGACTCCTCGCTCGCGCCCGGTGTCCCGTTCCTCCGCCGCCAGTCACTGCAACTCGCCTCGAAGATGCGCTTCATCTCAGCTCAGCTTTCGGCGCTTCTGACGGACGATCTATGGCGCGAGAACGCTTCTCACGCCAACAAGATGGCGGCCCGCCTGGCGGACGGTCTGGCCGATGTGCCCGGCGTTTCCTTGGCGCACCCGGTCCAGTCCAACGCCGTCTTCGCCGTCCTCCCACCCGCCGTCGCGGAGACCCTCAGAGCACGCTATCTGTTCCACTACTGGGACGAGCGCGCTGGCATCGTCCGCTGGATGACCGCCTTCGACACGACGCCGGAGAACGTGGACGACTTCCTCGACGACCTCCACAAGGCCGCCGCCGCGTAGCCTCGCGCCAACGCCGCCCGCCGTTTCACGTGAAACACATCGCCCTCGCAGCAGCGCGCCACGGCTCCATGTTTCACGTGAAACGCCCCCCAAGAACCGCTCACCCCGAAGAACCGCCGCCCGTAAGGCGATCTGCCAACCCGGCCCCTCGACCAACCCAAGCACCTCGTTTCACGTGAAACATCGGCTACCCGAAGCGAGACTTGGCGTTGGTTTCACGTGAAACAGCCCCCCGACGAACTGTCCGCGGCGGTCTCACGTGAGATAGCAATCCAAACCGAGCACCCTCAACCGTTCGTCGGCCGTCACCGCCGCAGCGCCCGCACACGAGGATGGCAGCGGCCGGGAGCGATCGGCCGGCAATGACGGTTTCACGTGAAACAGCGAATCCGAACCGGGCACGTCAATCGCTCGTCCGCCAGCACCGTCGCGACGTCCATCGCGAGGCCGCTAGGGGTCGGGGGGCGATCGGTAGGCAGCGACGGTTTCACGTGAAACAGCGGCCCCGGCGAACCGTCCGCGGCGGTCTCACGTGAAACAGCAACCCGAACCGAGCACCCTCAACCGTTCGTCGGCGCGTCACCGCCGCAGCGCCCGCACACGAGGATGGCGGCGAGCAGGAGCCGATCGGCTAGCAATGGCGGTTTCACGTGAAACAGCGTCAGTCTTCGGACTCCCGCATCGCGCGGACAGCTTCCGGCGCCATCGTGCCGATGATCCGCTCAAGGTCGTCGATCGTGGCGAACTCAACGACGATGCGTCCCTTGCGGCGGCCCAGATCCACCTTCACCTTGGTCTCGAAGTGGTCCGAGAGGCGATCGGCGAGGTGAGTAAGACCGGGAGCGGTGGGCTTGGGCGCCTGGCGCTCACGCGCGGGCTTCGTGGCGGCCTTGGCGCTCCCCATCGCGACGATCTCCTCAACCGCCCGGACCGAGAGGAGCTCTGCCACGATTCGCTTGGCCAGATCGATCTGCTCGTCAGCGCTGCCGAGGCCGAGAAGGGCTCGAGCGTGACCGGCGCTGATAACGCCTGCGGCCACCTTCTGTTGAACCTCGGGCGGGAGGTTCAGGAGTCGGAGGGTGTTGGTGATGTGGGAGCGGGAGCGGCCGACCTTCTGCGCCAACTGATCGTGCGTCGCCTGGAAGTCGTCGAGGAGTTGCTGATAGGCCGCGGCCTCTTCAAGGGCGTTCAGCTGCTCACGCTGAAGGTTCTCGATGAGGGCGTCCCGAAGGAGATCATCGTCCTGAGTGTTGCGGACGATTGCCGGGACCGGGTCCAAGCCGACCTGCTGACACGCCCGCCAGCGCCGCTCCCCCATGATCAGCTCGTACTGGCCACCACCGACCGATCGGACCACGATCGGCTGCAGCAGACCGACCTCGCGGATGGACGCCGCCAACTCCTCGAGGCGTTCCCCGTCAAAGATCTCACGCGGCTGCCGCGGGTTGGGGACGATCGCGTCCAGCGCGACCTCCTTGAAGTACGCGCCAGCGATCGGCCTCGGGCCGGTCTCCGCCGTTGAACCGTTCGACGGGGTCGACACCGTTCCCGTTCCGTCAACGATGGGACCGGTCGGGATGAGCGCCCCGAGCCCCTTGCCCAATCCCCGCCGCTGCTGACTCACTGCGTCTCCTCATCCACCCGGCCGATTCCGGTCACTCCAGGAGAGGTTACCGTCGTGCGCGCAACGGGGCGCCCCCTCGCCACACACCACCCGGTTCTATTTACACCGACACGATCACAAACCAACCGAACGACTGACTTGAGCCCATCTCACGCTCGAGACAATCGCCACCACCACACGACCCGCCGCCGCGGTCAAGGGCCCCACACCGCGCCTGAACGCACTTCCCCCGCAGCGCTATCCCAACGCCCTCACCACCTTTCTCCTCCATCTCACTGCTCCGCATCCGTGCGATCGCATCATGTCGCCGGCCCGCCTCATCACTCCCCCGTCCCGCCGCCTCGCTGCCGCGCCCCCTCGCAACCTCTCGCCTCGCCACCCCACCGCTTCGCCGCCGCATCGTCCCGGTTCCCTGTTCCACTACCTCGCTGCCGCGCCACCCGACCGTTTTGCCGTCCCGCTGTCCCACCGCTTCACCGCCTCACCGTCCCACAGCTTCGCTGCCGCGCCGCTTCGTCACCCCGATATCCCGCTGTCCCACCGCTTCGCCGCCGTGCCGCCTCGCCGTCCCGCCTTCCTGTCCCACCGCCTCGCCACTCCCCCCGTCCTGGCTGCCTCGCCGTCCCACGCCTCACCGCCTTGGCGCAGCGCGGCGTAGGCCCAGGGGGCAGTTCCGCTCGGCGTAAGGGTTCTTCAGCATCCCCCCATCGCCATAACCCGGGATGCCGAGGCAGCCGCAGAACGGCGGGATCGCGAGTGCTTACGCCCATCGGACAGTGCGCTTAGACGTCACGCTCGACGCCAGCGGCGCCTGGGGAGCCATCGTCCAGCCGACGCTGCGCTTAGACGCCGCGGCTTGACAGCCGCGTTGCTCGGGGACACCTTTAGGCACCGCACGGCGCGCTTCAACGCCGAGGCGGTGCTGGCGAGTGAGACGCCACCGCGTGATCACGCCCGCGGTGGTTCCCGAGGCGACCCTGCGCTGGTGGTTGGCAGCACGAGCCTGCTGGGGAGGCGGAGCCGCGAGACGCCCATGTGGCAAGACGGGGATGCGGTTGTAAGACGTTCGAATGTCACTCCGCATGGCCAGCCCGCAACCGCACTCGCTGTGCCTCACTCGCATGCCACGATACCGACGCCTCACGATCCTGCCGAAGCGTCCGACCCGCAACGGCGGCGACTGTGCCCCCGGTCGCGAGCCGCGGTGGCTGGCTTCTCACGATCTTGCTGGCGTGTCGGTCCCTTCGCCCTGCCCGTCCGGCTACCCTGCTGCGGGGCTTACCTGATCGCTCTGCTGCCGCACTTACCTGGCTGCTTTACCCCGCTGGTCCGGCTTGCTTGGCTGCCCTGTCGGCCCCGTCGGCCCCGTCGGCTCTGTCGGCTCTGTCGGCTCTGTCGGCCCCGTCGGGCCCGGCTGGCCTGGCCGTCCTGTCGCCTCTATCGGCCCTACCGGCTCGGCCGGAGCGGCTGGCGTGGCTGACTAGGTTGCCTAGCTCGTCCGGCTGTCCAGCGGCGCTGGCGGCCCGGACGCCTCGATCGTGGTGCTCGATTCCGGGCCGCTTTGCAGAATCTCGCCAATCCTTCCTGCAGTCACCCAGCCTTCGTCACCCTTTGTCCCGGCAGGCCCGCCTTTACCGCCCGTCGCATCGCCGTCTCGCGGTCTCGCCATCTCGCTGTGCCGCTCGCACTCGGGGGTCGGTGTCCCCTGTCTCGTTGTGCCAACGGGACGTCGTGATGCTGGCCCGCGCTTGCCCCTATGGCGGCAGCTTGTCGTTTGCGCGTGCTGTCGTCCCCGTGCGCCTGGGGCAGGAGCTCGTGCCTCTACGGCGGTTGTGTGATCGGTGGGGAGGCATGCTCGTGGGCCCTGGCTCGCTGCTGCTCGTGTCGAAGCAGGAGGAGGTAGGGCGGGGGCCGGTGAGTCGAGGCCGCGGTGGGCGGGGTGGCTGCGTACGGCGGGGTTGTGGGTGCTGTGGCGGGAGGCTGGGTGTGGAGGGGCCCGGGTTTGGGCGTGGGTGGGTGAGGGCTTGGCGGCCGACCTGGTGGGCGGGGCGCGGGAGTTGTGGTGCTGGGGTGGGGTTAGGCGACGGGGGCGCGGTGGGCGATCTCGCGGGCGGCGTCCATGTAGGCCATCGCGCCGCTGGAGCCCGGGTCGTACGTCATCACCGACTGCCCATAGCTGGGCGCCTCCGACAGGCGGACGCTGCGGGGGATGACCGTGTTGAGCACCGTGTCGCCGAAATGCGACCGGACCTCGTCCGCCACCTGAGAGGCCAGCCGGGTCCGCCCGTCGTACATCGTCAGGACGATGGTCGAGAGCTTCAGCGTCGGGTTGAGGTGTGCGCGGATCAGGTCGACGTTCCTGAGGAGCTGTCCGAGGCCCTCCAGGGCGTAGTACTCGCACTGGATCGGGATCATGACCTCTTCGGCCGCCACCAATGCGTTCACCGTCAGCAGGCCCAGGGAGGGCGGGCAGTCGATCACGATGTAGTCGAGGTCGATCGCGTCGTACGCCGCCAGCGCGCGCCGCAGGCGGGCCTCACGGGCCACCAGCGAGACCAATTCGATCTCCGCGCCGGCCAGGTCGATGGTGGCCGGGGCGCAGTAGAGGTTCGGCATGTCGGGGACCTGCTTGACGATGTCCGCCATCGGGAGGTCGTCGACGAGGACCTGATAAACGTCCGGCACGTCGCCGCGGTGCTCGGTGGCCAAGGCTGTGGAGGCGTTGCCCTGAGGGTCGAGGTCCACCACGAGGACGCGCTGCCCATGCATGGAGAGGGCGGCGGCGATGTTCACCGATGTGGTGGTCTTGCCCACTCCGCCCTTCTGGTTGGCCACCGCGATCACCCTGGTCTTGGATGGACGCGGCCACGTGCCGTCCCCGCCGTCGGGAGTCTGAGCGGCCGTCGGGGTTGCGGATGTTTCACGTGAAACCACTGAGCTGAGCGCCTCTCGTACCAACGGCGAATCACCGGGATTCAGGGGGGTCTGGGTCACGATGTCCATCCTTTCAACCAGTGGTGTGCCGGTGCCAGGAGTTGACTGTCGCGACACGCCCATTTCGGGCCAGCCAACCCCGCTTGGACTCTCGGACGGACGGCTGTCCGGCCAACCAAGACCGCTTGACGCGACTGGCACGACCGTCACCTCCTTCGTCGACGCCTGGCTCGCTCCGGCGTGCGACCCGCTACCACCCGAACCAGTGTTGCAGGCGGCTCGACCTTACCGTGCCCGACGGTCACAAGCTCGGCCGTTCGTGCCCCGATGGCCCGCAATTGGGACTCTGCCTCGGCGAGCTCCTCGGCGGCGCGCTCCCCCTTCATGGCGATCAGCTCGCCACCCTCGTGGAGCAGCGGCATGGCCCATTTCAGCAGGCGATCGAGCGGCGCCACGGCACGAGCGCTGGCGACGTCGAACTCGCGCTTGCCCACCAGCTCCTCCGCCCGGCCGCGCAGCACCTCGACGTTGTCGAGCTTGAGCGCCTCGACGCACTCCTCCAAGAAGACGGTACGGCGAAGCAGCGGCTCCAGAAGCGTGACCGTGATGTCCTGCCGGACAATCGCCAGCACGAGCCCGGGCAGCCCGGCGCCGGAGCCGATGTCCACCAGGTGCACGTCCGGAGGCACGGCCTCAGCCACGACCGCGCAGTTGAGCAGATGGCGATCCCAGATCCTGGGCACCTCACGCGGACCCAGCAGCCCGCGGACCACGCCGGGCCCCGCCAGCAGCTGGGCGAACGCGTTCGCGCGTTCCCAAGCCTCCCCGGCGAAGACGTCCCGCGCTATGTCCGGCGGCGCCGGAAGCTCATCGCTCACTGGTCGGTGGCCCTTTCTGGGGCTGGTGGCCCTTGTTCGGTGGGAAGCCGGGTGGTCTCTACCCAAGGCTAAAGGTGAGATCACAGTGGAAGACTAGCGGGCCGGTCTGAAGGCGACCTTTCAGCACGCCGCCGTCCGTGTGACCCGGTCCGGATGGGGAACGTTAACAAGGGGCATGCGCGCATAAATGCGCGCTACGACATACGTACAGGGATAAAAGGAGCATAAATGCGAAACGGCCGTCCACCACGCGTACGTGCGGGCAGACGGCCGGATCGGATGGCGTAACACCCCTCAGGCGGGCAGGACCACCACGTAGCGGTGTGGCTCCTCGCCCTCGGACTCGCTGCGGAGCCCGGCGGCCGCCACCGCGTCGTGCACGATCTTGCGCTCGAAGGGCGTCATCGCGTGCAGCGACCTGGGCTCGCCGCCGTCCTTGACCTCGTTGGCGACCTCGGTGCCCAGCTTGGTCAGCTCGGCCCTGCGCCGCTCGCGGTAGCCCCCGACGTCGAGCATCAGGCGCGAGCGCTCACCGGTCTGCCGGTGCACGGCGAGGCGGGTCAGCTCCTGGAGCGCCTCCAGGACCTCTCCCCCGGGACCGACGAGCTCGTTGCCCTTGAGCCCCACGACGGAGACCATGGCGCGGTCGCCCTCGACGTCCATGTCGATGTCGCCGTCGATGTCGGCGATGTCGAGAAGGCCCTCGACGTAGTCGGCAGCGATCTCGCCTTCCTGCTCCAGCGCGTTGAGATCAGGAGCCTTCTCCTGCTCGGCCTCAGTCATGGCCGGCCTCTCCTTCATGTTCAAGACTTCTTGCTGCCGGTGCGCTTGCTGCGGGACTGGCGGCTTGGCTGCTGCCTGACGATCTTAGGCTCCGGCGGGGGCGGAGGCGCCTGCTCTTCGGGCGTGGTCTTGCGAAGCTTGGCGAACAGGCCGGGCTTGACCTCGATGGGGACCGCGTTGCCCTTGGCGTCGAACTGCGGCATCGGGTGCCGGCTGTAGAACCAGTGCTGCTGGCCCAGGGTCCAGAGGTTGGTGGTGACCCAGTAGAGGATCAGGCCCAGGGGGAAGTTCAGGCTGAAGAAGGCGAACAGCGGCGAGATGTACATCAGGATCTTCTGCTGCTGCGCCATGGGGTTGTCCGGCATCTGGGCCATCGAGCGGGTGACGCTCTGCCGGACGGTGAGGAAGGTGGTGAGCGAGCTGATCGCGACGAAGCAACCGATGATGATCTTCTCGCTGACCTGGGCGGCCTCGAAGAACGTGGCAGGAAGCGGGGCGCCCAGGATGAGGGCATGCTTGGCGCTGTCGACCAACTCCTGCGTCATCCCGAACTTCGGCTGGTCCGCCGCGATCGCCCGCAGCACGGTGAACATCGAGATGAAGATCGGGAATTGGGCCACGACAGGGAGACAGCCGCCGAGGGGGTTGGCGCCCGCACCTTGGTACAGCGCCATGACCTCCTGGTTCATGCGCTGCTTGTCGTTCTTGTAGCGCTTGCGGAGGTCCTGGACCTTCGGCGCCAGCTCCTGCATCTTTCGCGACGAGCGCATCTGCTTGAGGAAGAGCGGGAAGATCAGGATCCGCATGCAGATGGTCAGCGTGATGATGGTGAGCGCCCAGGTCAAGCCGCTGTTCGGGTCGAGCACCGTGCTGTATGCCTGGTGGATCCAGGTAATGACTTGGGCGACGGCTGTGTACAGCCAGTTGAGCCAGGACAGCTCCACCGAGCTATCTCCCTTGCGTTTCGTGGGACCGGACCGGGCGTGGGGGCACCGGGTCTATACCTCCGGGATGGAATGGGTGGCACCGCCCGATGCGCCGGACAGTCAGCCAAATGCCGCGCAACGCTCCGTGCGTGGCGATCGCCTCGAGTCCATACGCGCTGCAGGACGGGTAGAAACGGCAGCGTGGACCCAGCATCGGGCTGATGAACGCCCGGTAGAACCGGATCGGGATGATCAGCGCCCGAGCGGCGAGGCTCGGCGTCACCCCTTGCGGCTGCTCCGTCATTTTTGTCCACCCGTCGAGGACTCGCGCCGCCTGAGCAAACGTTCCAGTGCGGAGTCGAGCTCGGCGGCCAGAAGCTCGAATCGCGCGGACGCGGCCGGTGGATTGGCGCGTACCACCAGCAGGCTACCTCGCGGCAGCCGGTCGAGACGGTCCCGCATCAGGTGTCGGAGCCGTCGCTTGACCTTGTTCCGGGTCACGGCGCCGCCTACGGCCTTGCTCACCACGAAACCCACTCGAGGGGACTCTTCCCCCGAAGTGGCGAAATGCACCACCAGAGTCGGACGACCAGCGCGCCTACCGCGCCTGACCGCCGCCTCGAACTCTTCCCCGCGCCGCATGCGGGAGTGACGGGACAGCACCGTATACGCCTAACGCCCGCCGGCAGGACGCACCGACGGGCCATATACGCGCGGAACGATCAGGCCGACAGCTTCTCGCGGCCCTTGCGGCGGCGAGCGGCGAGGATGGCGCGACCGGCCCGGGTGCGCATCCGCAGCCGGAAGCCGTGGGTCTTCGCGCGGCGACGGTTGTTCGGCTGGAAAGTACGCTTGCTCACGGGTGGGCTCCAGGCTTGAAGGTGCGCCACAAGGACGCTGTACACACATGGATGGCCTGCCAGGGAAGCGAGGGCACGCGAAATAGCCGTCGCGTGACAAGCCGACCGTCGTACGTTACGGGGGAAGCACCCCTCAGGTCAAACTGGACGGGTTATCCACCTTTCCACAGGCGACTTTTCCACCGCCGCCCCGGCGTCCACAGTATGTGCACCCAGGTGCCACTAGGCTGTGGACAATGCCTTGAACACAGCTGTGCACATAGATACTGTCGGCCCTTTCGAACCTGCTAAAGGGCTGTGCACAACCTGTGGATCTCCTGTGGAGGGCCTGGGCACGAAGCCCGGCCGCCACGTTGTGGACGAACGGGCCGCCGATCACCGCGGGCGGCCGCGCATGTGGATAAACGATCGCGGGGGGCCGCGAGAGGAAGGAGGGGGAGCCGCACCATGAACGGTGTCGACCTCGGCACGGTATGGGCGAGGGCCCTGAGCAACTTCCTCAACGAGAACGTGCCGATCCAGCAGCGTACGTGGCTTGGGATGGTGCGCCCGATCGCGCTGGCGAACGACACGATCGTGCTCGGCGTCCCCAACGACTTCATCAAGGACCTCATCGAGGGCAACAAGCTGCGCCCGCTCGTGGCGCACGCGCTGTCACAGGAGCTCGGCCGGACCATGCGGGTGGCCGTGATGATCGACACCACGGCGCCGGAGCAGCTGTCGGTCGACCCTCATCAACAGCCTGTGACTCAGAGTTATCCCCAGAATGTGGAGAGCCAGCCGCTCTACGCACAGCCCGCGCCATCGCAGCACCAGCAGGCTTCGGAGCCTCCGCAGTTCTATTCTCCACAGCCTGAGCCGCCCCAGATATCCACCGAATATCCACAGCCGGGCTTCTCTTTTGAACAGGCGCAGCCGTACACACCGCCTGTGGAAAAGGAGCCGGAGCCGGCTCCGAACCGGTGGGAAGCGAAGAGCAACAAGCCCAGCGAACCGGCCAGGCTCAATCAGAAGTACACATTCGAGACATTCGTCATCGGGGCCAGCAACCGGTTCGCCCACGCGGCGGCCGTGGCGGTCGCCGAATCCCCCGCGAAGGCGTACAACCCGCTCTTCATCTACGGAGACTCGGGGCTGGGGAAGACGCACCTGCTGCACGCGATCGGGCACTATGCACAGAGCCTGTACGACGGCGCGCGGGTCAGGTACGTGAGCTCCGAGGAGTTCACCAACGACTTCATCAACAGCATCCGCGACCACAAGGCCGACGGCTTTCGCGGACGCTACCGGGCGATCGACATCCTGCTTGTGGACGACATCCAGTTCCTGGAGGGCAAGGAGCAGACCCAGGAGGAGTTCTTCCACACCTTCAACACCCTCCACAACGCCAACAAGCAGATCGTCATCTCCAGCGACCGGGCGCCGAAGCAGCTGACCACGCTGGAGGACCGGCTGCGCAACCGGTTCGAGTGGGGCCTGATCACCGACGTCCAGCCGCCGGAGCTGGAGACCCGGATCGCGATCCTCAGGAAGAAGGCCATCCAGGAGGGCCTGGCCGCGCCGCCCGAGGTGCTGGAGTACATCGCCAGCCGCATCTCCACCAACATCCGCGAACTCGAGGGCGCCCTGATCAGGGTCACCGCGTTCGCCAGCCTCAACCGGCAGGGTGTGGACCTGCAGCTCGCCGAGGTCGTGCTCAAGGATCTGATCACCTCGGAGTCCGACACCGAGATCACCATCGCGGCGATCATGACCGAGACCGCCAACTACTTCGGCATCAGCATCGACGACCTGTGCGGCACCTCACGCAGCCGGGCGCTCGTCAACGCCCGGCAGATCGCCATGTATCTGGCCCGCGAGCTGACCGAGCTGTCGCTGCCCAAAATCGGCCAGCAGTTCGGCCGCGACCACACCACGGTCATGCACGCCGAGCGGAAGATCCGCTCGCTCATCGCCGAGCGCCGGTCGATGTACAACCAGGTCAACGAGCTGACTTTGCGTATCAAGCGGACATCCCGCGGAGCCTGAACTTCATGCACAGCCTGTGGAAAACACTGTGGATCTGCGGAAACGCCGAAACCCGCCGGCTCTTCGCCACACAATGCCCGAAAAAATCCCCCACAGGGCCTGGGGACAAGGTTGGGGACACCCTGGGGAGAACCTGGGGACTACTCGTGGATAACGTGTGGACGTCCTGTGAACAGGCGATCTGGGACTCCAGCCGCGTCCCTTTTACCCCGTGGACAACTTGTGGAAACCTCGTGGATAACCCGTGGATGAAGGCACCAAGATCTGGGGACAGCCTGTGTGCACAGACTCGTCATCCCCAGGCGCGCGAGTTCTCCCCAGGCGTCACCCACACCCCCAGTGGATGAAAACAGGGCTGCTGAGCAGCTAGAACGCCGGTTGTCCACAGTTTCCACAGCCCCTAGTGTGATGACCTCTTATCTCTCTAACAAAGAAACTCAAGACCCATAGAGGGGTTCTCCCGGAGCTCAGGTGCGGGAGAGTGAACACTTGAATCAACGACGAACCCAGGAGGCCGATCACCGTGATGTTCCGAATCGAGCGAGACGTTCTCGCTGAGGCGGTGGCATGGACGGCACGCAGCCTCCCGGCGCGCCCGTCGGTGCCCGTGCTCGCAGGCATGCGTCTGGAGGTCACCGAGGGACAGCAGCTGAAGCTGTCCGGCTTCGACTACGAGGTCTCCGCCGAGGTGACGCTCGAACTCCAGACCGGTGAGGCCGGCGTCGTGCTGGTCTCGGGCAAGCTGCTCGCCGAGATCACCCGCGCACTTCCTGCACAGCCTGTGGACTTCGTGGTGGACGGCGCCAAGGCGGTCGTCACCTGCGGCAGCGCTCGATTCACACTGCTGACCATGCCTGTGGAGGACTACCCGTCCCTCCCTGCCATGCCGCCGGCCGCCGGCCGGGTGGGCAGCGACGTGTTCGCCTCCGCCGTCGGCCAGGTCGCCGTCGCCGCCGGCCGGGACGACACCCTGCCGATGCTCACCGGCGTGCGGATGGAGATCGAGGGCGACACGGTGACCCTGGCCGCGACCGACCGCTACCGGCTCGCCGTACGCGAGCTGAAGTGGCAGCCGGGCCAGCCCGACTTCGCCGCCATCGCCATGATCCCGGGCAAGACCCTCGCCGACACGGCCAAGGCGCTCGGCACGACCGGCGCGGAGGTGGAGATCGCGCTCAGCTCCGCCGGCGGCACCGGCGAAGGCATGATCGGCTTCTCCAGCGCCGGACGGCGGACCACCACGCGGCTGCTCGACCCCGAGTTCCCCAAGTACCGGTCGCTGCTGCCCACGGAGTTCTCCGCCCGCGCGGACTTGTCCACAGGGCCGTTCGTGGAGGCGGTCAAGCGCGTCGCCCTGGTCGCCGAGCGCAACACCCCGGTACGGCTGGCGTTCAAGAGCGGCGAGGTCGTGCTCGAGGCGGGCAGCGGCGACGAGGCGCAGGCCGTCGAGGCCCTGCCTGTGGATTACGAGGGCGAGGAGATGAACATCGCCTTCAACCACCAGTTCCTGCTCGAGGGACTGGGGGCCATCGACTCGGATGTTGCGCGACTTCAGATGACCACGTCGACGAAGCCAGCTATCCTCACCGGTGGCAAGCCTGTGGATGACGGAGCCGCTACGGACTACCGTTACCTGATCATGCCCATCCGCCTGTCAGGCTGATCCTGTCATCGGGGATGATGGAAGTCTGACAAGGGGGTAGGACAACATGCAGATCGGCATGGTCGGACTGGGCAAGATGGGCGGCAACATGGCCGAACGCCTGCGCCGCGGAGGTCACGACGTCGTCGGCTACGACCGCGATCCCGCGATCAGCGACGTGGGCAGCCTCAAGGAGCTGGTCGAACGCCTGCAGAAGCCGCGGGCGATCTGGGTCATGGTCCCCGCCGGCAAGCCCACCCAGGCGACGATCGACGATCTCGGCGAGCTGCTCGACCCCGGTGACATCGTCGTCGACGGCGGAAACTCCCACTATGTGGACGACCAGAAGCACGCCGCCGAGCTGGCCGAGAAGGGCATCGGCTTCGTCGACTGCGGCGTGAGCGGCGGCGTCTGGGGCCTCAAGAACGGCTACGCGCTCATGTGCGGCGGCGACCAGGCCAACGTCGACCGGCTCATGCCGATCTTCGAGACGCTCAAGCCCGAGGGCGAGGACGGCTTCGTGCACGCGGGCGAGGTCGGCGCCGGGCACTTCGCGAAGATGGTCCACAACGGCATCGAGTACGGCATGATGCAGGCGTTCGCGGAGGGCTGGGAGCTGCTCGAGGCCTCCGACGTCGTCAAGGACGTCAAGGGCTCGTTCAAGAGCTGGCGCACCGGCACCGTGATCCGCTCCTGGCTGCTCGACCTGATGGTCCGGGCGCTGGACGACGACGAGCACCTCGAGCAGCTCCGAGGTTATGCACAGGACTCCGGGGAGGGCCGGTGGACGGTGCAGGCGGCTGTGGACCACGCGGTGCCGCTGCCGGTCATCACCGCCTCGCTGTACGCCAGGTTCGCCTCGCGGCAGGACGACTCCCCCGCGATGAAGGTGGTCGCGGCGCTGCGCAACCAGTTCGGCGGCCACGCGACCACCTCCGCGGAGGGCAGCACCGAAAAGGGGGCCGACTCCCCCGGCGCCGATGTGATCCCGCCGCGCGAGACCGAGCGTCGGTGACCACAGGCATCCCCGAGGCGCACTAACCTCGTGGGGTGCATGTCGCCCACCTCTCGCTGACCGACTTCAGGTCGTACGCGTCCGTGGAGCTCGGCCTGGAGCCGGGCGTCACGGCGTTCGTGGGGCCCAACGGCCAGGGCAAGACCAACCTGGTCGAGGCCCTGGGCTACGTCGCGACGCACTCCAGTCACCGGGTGTCGAGCGACGCGCCGCTGGTGCGCAAGGGCGCCACGCGGGCGATCGTGCGCTGCGCTGTCCACAGGGATGACCGCCGGGCGCTGGTCGAGCTGGAGCTCAACCCGGGGCGGGCCAACCGCGCCAGGCTCAACCGCTCCCCCGTGTCCAGGGCCCGCGACGTCGTCGGCCTGCTGCGTACGGTGCTGTTCGCCCCCGAGGACCTGTCGCTGTCCAAGGGCGATCCGGCCGAGCGGCGCCGATTCCTCGACGACCTCCTGGTGGCCAGGACGCCCAGGTTCGCCGGCGTCCGGGCCGACTACGACCGGGTGCTCAAGCAGCGCGGCGCGCTCCTGCGTACGGCCGCGCAGGCCCGCAGGGGCAGCAGGAGCGCCAGACGGGCCGAGAGCGACAGCGGGTTCACCGCGGCCGGCGCGGGCGACGTGCTGAGCACCCTGGAGGTGTGGGACGCCCACCTCGCCAGGCACGGCGCGGAGCTCCTTCGGGCCCGGCTGGAGCTCGTCGAGGCGCTGCGCCCGCTGGTGGCCGGCGCCTACTCCGCGCTCGCTCCCGGGAGCGACCCCGCGACGCTGGCCTACCGCAGCACGTTGTCCACAGGTGGGGATACCGATGAGGGTGTCTCGGAGGACGAAGCCGCCGGTGAGCGGGGATCTTTCGATACACAGACGTTATCCACAGACTTGGGGAAAACCCTTGAAGAACGGCTGCGGGAGCGGCTATTGGAGGTCCGCTCAGCGGAGCTCGAGCGCGGCGTCACGCTCGTCGGCCCCCACCGCGACGACCTGATCCTCGGCCTGGGCGACCTGCCCGCCCGGGGCTACGCCAGCCATGGCGAGTCCTGGTCGTTCGCGCTGGCCCTGCGGCTGGCGGCGTACGACCTGCTGCGGGCCGACGGCGGCGATCCCGTGCTGATCCTCGACGACGTGTTCGCCGAGCTCGACAGCCAGCGCAGGCGGCGGCTGGCCGAGATCGTCGCGCCGGCCGAGCAGGTGCTCATCACCGCCGCTGTGCCGGACGACGTGCCCGCGGAGCTGGTGGGAGGCCGGTTCGACGTCGCAGAAGGGAGCGTGACCCGTGTCCGCTGACGACAACCCCGCGGCCAGGGGAGCCGCGATGGCCAGGGAGAAGCTCGCCCAGGCCAAGGCCGACGCGGCCAAGCGCGGCCAGCTCCCCCGGCGCGAACCCAGGCGCAAGGCGGCGGGGCCGCGCAGGGAGGGCGGCGATCCACAGCTTTTCGGACGTGCCATTGCCGACCTCCTGGCCGACCGCGGCTGGGAGCGCTCGGCGGCGGTCGGCGGGGTGTTCGGGCGCTGGATCGACATCGTGGGTCCTGACCTGGCCGCCCACACCAAGCCCGAGTCGTTCGAGGACGGCGAGGTGCTGATCGCGGCCGACTCCACGGCCTGGGCGACGCAGGTGCGGCTGCTCGCGCGCACCCTCGTCCGCCGGCTCAACGAGGAGCTCGGCGACGGCACCGTCACAAAGGTCAAGGTCAGAGGCCCGCAGAACGCTCCCCGGCCGTCCGGAGGGTTGCGGGTGACCGGAAGCCGGGGCCCTGGCGACACCTACGGATAGCCTCGATCAGCGGTTTTCCGCAGCAGGCACTTTTGCTGCTCCGGTTGGGCCCCAGGGGCGATCAGAAAGCCACAGACGCGATAAGCCCCCTTTCCGAAGGGGGGATGCTTACCGGGGGGCAAAACGAGCTAGGAGCCATCACAGGCGCGTTCCTTGCCACCTTCGGCCGCCGGACCCGGTAGACTGAAGACGGATTCCGGACACGTCCGCTTGCGTGTCACCCCGGCGCTAAGCCGACTTCCCTTGGGTGACCGCGCATCGGGGCACTCACGACGGTGACGGGCACGGTAGGGGCAGCTTTCGCAGGTTGATGGCCTCCCCCGCCGCGTGTCCGCGGCAGGAGGATTTCGCAGTTGTCCTACGACGCTAGCTCTATCACCGTACTCGAGGGGCTTGAGGCGGTTCGCAAGCGCCCGGGTATGTATATCGGCTCCACCGGGGAGCGCGGCCTGCACCACCTCGTCTACGAGATTGTGGACAACTCGGTGGACGAGGCCCTCGCCGGTTACTGCTCCCGGATCGACGTCACGCTCTTGGCCGACAACGGCGTACGCGTGGTCGACAACGGCCGTGGCATCCCCACAGGCTTCATGGAGAAGGAGAACCGCTCGGCGGTCGAGGTCGTGCTGACCACGCTCCACGCGGGCGGCAAGTTCGACAGCCAGTCCTACGCGGTCTCCGGCGGCCTCCACGGCGTCGGCTCGGCCGTCGTCAACGCGCTGTCCACCGCCATGGACGTCGAGGTCAAGCAGAACGGCCACTACTGGCGCCAGCGCTACGAGATGTCCAAGCCCCTCGCGCCGCTGGCCAAGGGCGAGGGCACCGACGAGACCGGCACCACGATCACGTTCTGGCCCGACCCCGAGATCTTCGAGACCACCGCCTGGAACTACGAGACGTTCTCGCGCCGTTTCCAGGAGACGGCCTTCCTCAACAAGGGCCTGACGATCACGCTCACCGACGAGCGTCCCGACCACATCAACGGCGAGGTTCACACCGTCACCTACTGCTACGAGGGCGGTCTGACCGACTTCGTCCAGCACCTCAACACCAAGAAGGAGGCGGCGCACGCGTCGATCATCTCCTTCGAGGAGGAGGGTGACGGCATCGCGGTCGAGATCGCCATGCAGTGGAACAACTCCTACTCCGAGTCGGTCTACACCTTCGCCAACATGATCAACACCGCGGAGGGCGGCACCCACGAGGAGGGCTTTCGCGCGGCGCTGACGACGATCGTCAACCGCTACGCCCGCGAGCAGAAGTTCCTCAAGGAGGGCAAGGACGACAACCTCTCCGGCGAGGACGTCCGCGAGGGCTTGACCGCGATCATCTCGGTCAAGCTGGCCGAGCCGCAGTTCGAGGGCCAGACCAAGGCCAAGCTGGGCAACACCGAGGCCAAGTCGTTCGTGCAGAAGGCCTGCAACGACCACCTGCGCGACTGGTTCGAGCGCAACCCCGGCGAGGCCAAGGACATCATCAACAAGTCGCTGCAGGCCTCGCGCGCCCGCATGGCCGCCCGCCAGGCCCGCGACCTGACTAGGCGCAAGTCACTGCTCGAATCGGGCAGCGGCCTGCCGGGCAAGCTGGCCGACTGCCAGTGGAACGACCCGGAGAAGTGCGAGCTGTTCATCGTCGAGGGAGACTCGGCCGGCGGCTCGGCCAAGGGCGGCCGCGACTCGCGCTTCCAGGCGATCCTGCCCATCCGCGGCAAGATCCTCAACGTCGAGAAGGCGCGGATCGACAAGGTCCTCAAGAACAACGAGGTCCAGGCGCTGATCACCGCCCTGGGCACCGGCGTACACGACGAGTTCGACATCGCCAAGCTGCGCTACCACAAGGTCATCCTCATGGCCGACGCCGACGTCGACGGCCAGCACATCAACACGCTGCTGCTGACGCTGCTGTTCCGGTTCATGAGGCCGCTGATCGAGGCCGGCCACGTCTACCTGTCGTGCCCGCCGCTCTACAAGATCAAGTGGGACCGCAAGGGTGAGGACGCCTCCTACGCGTACTCCGACACCGAGCGCGACGCGGTCATCGCCGAAGGGATCGCCAACGGCAAGGCCGACCCGCGGCCGCGGGACAACGTACAGCGCTTCAAGGGTCTCGGCGAGATGAACGCGGGCCAGCTCTGGGAGACCACGATGAACCCGGAGACCCGGCTGCTGCGCCTGGTCACGCTCGACGACGCGGCGCAGGCCGACGACCTGTTCAGCGTGCTCATGGGCGAGGACGTGGAAGCCCGGCGCGACTTCATCATCCGTAACGCGCGCGACGTCCGCTTCCTCGACGTTTAGTTAGAAAAGGGATCATCACCTGTGACGGACGTGAACACCACTCCCCCGGCTGAGCGCATCGAGCCTGTGGACATCCAGTCCGAGATGCAGCGCAGTTACATGGACTACGCGATGTCGGTCATCGTGTCCAGGGCGCTGCCGGACGTCCGCGACGGTCTCAAGCCCGTGCACCGGCGAGTGCTCTACGCGATGTACGACGGTGGCTACCGTCCCGACCGCGGCTACTTCAAGTGCGCCCGCGTCGTCGGTGACGTGATGGGCACCTACCATCCCCACGGCGACACCTCGATCTACGACGCGCTGGTACGACTGGCGCAGCCGTGGTCGCTGCGATACCCGCTGGTCGACGGGCAGGGCAACTTCGGCTCGCCGGGCAACGACCCGGCGGCGGCGATGCGCTACACCGAGTGCAAGCTCGCGCCCATCGCCATGGAGATGCTGCGCGACATCGACAAGGACACCGTCGACTTCCGCCCCAACTACGACGGCAAGTCGCAGGAGCCCGACGTCCTGCCGGCGCGCTTCCCGCAGCTGCTGGTCAACGGCTCGGGCGGCATCGCCGTCGGCATGGCCACCAACATCCCGCCGCACAACCTGCGCGAGGTCGCCTCGGCGGTCAAGTGGGCCCTGGAGAATCCCGAGGCCGGCGACGAGGAGCTGCTCGAAGCGTCGATCAGGCTGGTCAAGGGGCCCGACTTCCCCACCAAGGCGCTGATCGTCGGGCGGCGGGGCATCGAGGACGCCTACCGCACCGGGCGCGGCTCGATCACCATGCGGGCCGTGGTCGAGGTCGAGGAGGACAAGGGGCGGCAGGCGCTCGTCGTCACGGAGCTGCCGTACCAGGTCAACCCCGACAACCTCGCCCTCAAGATCGCCGAGCTGGTGCGCGAGGGCAAGCTGACCGGCATCGCCGACGTACGCGACGAGAGCTCTTCTCGGGTCGGGCAGCGCCTGGTGATCGTGCTCAAGCGCGACGCGGTCGCCAAGGTCGTGCTCAACAACCTGTACAAGCACACCCAGCTCCAGGACACCTTCGGCGCCAACATGCTGGCCCTGGTCGACGGGGTGCCGCGCACGCTGCGGCTCGACCAGTTCATCCGGCACTACGTCGCGCACCAGATCGAGGTCATCGTCCGCCGGACGCGCTACCTCCTGCGCAAGGCCGAGGAGCGCGCCCACATCCTGCGCGGCCTCCTGAAGGCCCTTGAGCGGCTCGACGACGTCATCGCCCTCATCCGGGCCTCGGAGTCCGCCTCGCACGCCCAGCAGGGCCTCATGGCGCTGCTGGAGATCGACGAGGTGCAGGCGCAGGCCATCCTCGACATGCAGCTGCGCAAGCTGGCCGCCCTGGAGCGGCAGGCCATCCAGGACGAGTACGACTCCCTGATGACGCAGATCGCCGAGTACAACGCGATCCTGGCCAGCGAGGCCCGTCAGCGGGAGATCATCAACGAGGAGCTCGCCGAGATCGTCGGCCGCTACGGCGACGACCGGCAGACCGAGATCATCGCCTACGACGGCGACATGTCGATCGAGGACCTCATCGCCGAGGACGAGATCGTCGTCACGATCACCCGGGGCGGCTACGCCAAGCGCACGCGTACCGACCTCTACCGGGCGCAGAAGCGCGGCGGCAAGGGCGTGCGCGGCGCCCAGCTGCGCCAGGACGACATCGTCGACCACTTCTTCGTCACCACGACGCATCACTGGTTGCTGTTCTTCACGAACAAGGGGCGGGTGTACCGGGTCAAGGCGTACGAGCTGCCCGACGCCGGACGTGACGCGCGTGGCATGCATCTCGCGAACCTTTTGGCGATGCAGCCCGACGAAACAGTTATGGAGGTTCTCGACCTACGCGACTACGACGTCGCCCCCTACCTCGTGCTCGCCACCCGCAGCGGGCTGGTCAAGAAGACCCGCCTGTCCGAGTACGACTCCCCCAGGTCCGGTGGCCTGATCGCGATCAACCTGCGGGATGACGACGAGGTCATCGGAGCCCGCCTGGTCTCCGAGGAGGACGACCTGCTGCTGGTCTCCAAGGGAGCCCAGTCGATCAGGTTCACGGCTTCCGACGAGGCGCTGCGGCCCATGGGCCGCGCGACCAGCGGTGTGATCGGCATGAGGTTCCTCGACGGTGACGAACTTCTCGCCATGAATCGACTCGCCGACGGTCAAGATGTGCTTATCGCCACGGAGGGTGGGTACGCAAAACGGACGCCAGTGGAGCAGTATCCAGTTCAAGGACGTGGCGGTAGGGGCGTGCTTACTGCGAAAATCGTGTCTTCCCGTGGCAAGCTGGTCGGTGCCGTCATGGTCAACCCAGAGGACGAGGTCTTCGCGATCACGTTCGCCGGCGGGGTGATCCGGACGAGTGCCGGTGAGATCAAGCAGTCCGGCCGCCAGACCATGGGAGTGCGATTGATGAATCTCGCCGAAGGAGACAGCGTGGTGGCCCTCGCCCGGAACGCGGAGTCGATGGAGACTTCGGTGGAAACTGAGGAAGACGGGGGAGGAGAGTAGTTCATGAGCGCCCAGGGTGGCTCCGCCAGGACAAAGGCGGCTTCGGGTAACGGACAACAGCCGAAGAAGCCCAACGAAACCGAGATCTTCGGCGCGGTCGACGACGGCAAGGACACGTCGCCCGCGCAGGGCAAGCCAGGTCCGCCCAAGGAGGAGTCGCGGTCGACGGCCCCCGCGCCGTCACCCATGCCCACCCCGTCCGCCCCCGGCCCCGGTCCCGGTCCCGGTCCCGGCGGTCCTGGCCCCGGTCCGGGTTCCGGTCCTGGTTCCGGCCCGCAGCCTCCGGAGGGCAACGACACGGTCCGCGTCCGTCCGTCGCTCGCCACCGAGGCCCCGCCCGCTCTCGAGCTGCCCAACAAGAAGAAGTCGTCGAACTCCTCGGGGTCCCGGCTCCCCCGCAAGGCCCACCTGGTCCTGCGCCGTGTCGAGCCGTGGTCCGCCATGAAGTTCAGCTTCGTGGTGTCCCTGGTCTGCTTCGTGGTGCTGTTCGTGGCGGTGGCCGTCCTGTACGGCGTGCTGTCGGCCCTGGGTGTGTTCGACTCGCTGGTCGACCTGGTCAACCAGCTCGGCCAGGGGGAGCAGGGGCAGAGCTCCATCCCCATCAACATCGCCTCCTGGTTCGAGCCGGTGCGCATCCTCGGCTACACGGCACTGATCGGCGCCGTGAACGTCGTACTGATCACCGCACTCTCCACGTTGGGGGCGGTCATCTACAACATCGCCTCTGACCTGGTCGGAGGCGTCGAGGTGACCTTCAGCGAGGCTGAGTAGTCGTGGCGCTCGCGCCGGCCCCGTGGGCGGGGACGGCGCGAGCAGCACGCTGGAGGCGGTAAGCTTTTCCTCGTCCGAACAACCGGTTCGCCTCCGTCCTGCGGATGCGATAACGTTCGATGTGCGCGGGGCTATAGCTCAGACGGTTAGAGCGCTTCCCTGATAAGGAAGAGGTCCCAGGTTCAAGTCCTGGTAGCCCCACAGAGTTTCACCAGCTCAGAGGCTAGATTCCAATATTGTGGATCTAGCCTCTTGATCATTTGCCATCAATTTGCCACCAAGATCGTCTGTCATCAGGTGACAGAGATCAGTCCACATCGACAGCAGGCAGACCTTCGAACGGTGCCGACTGAGATCGAGTTGAACGTCGAGATGCACCTTGCTCGTGCTGTGCACCCGGATTTGACCAGCCCGTGGGCCGGCGTACCGTTTCGCGTGCGTAGCCGAGTACGCCTCACGAATGCCGTCACTGATCTTGTGTGTCGTGGCAACCCAACATACGGGCCGCGTAGGAAGAAGGATGGTCCGAGGTACCCCAATAGCACCTCTTCGACTGAGGACCGCTCTGCGGACGGCTGATGAGGAGTGCTGTGGTCAGGGTGCTCGGACTGTGAGTAGGAAGACCTTGGTCGCGACTGCCGCCAAGCGGTGGGGCCTGCGGTGAGGCTGCGCGTTTCTCGGTGAGCCGCTGACGGTCTCAGGTCGAGAGTTCTCCTACCTGATCCTCATTAAGAGTCCGGCCCGCCCGGGATGTGCCGAGGCGGGCCGTACTCCGTTGTGCGGTTACCTATTCGGCAAGCTCAACCAACCCTCTGACGGACAGCTTTAGCGGCCTCGGAGGGGTAGATCGTCTCAAGCGGTGCGCTGGAGAACTCGCCTATGGAGTTCTCGCTGCTCGCAGAATCGCTGGACGTGCACCAGACGTCCTCGCTCCACTCGTCATAAAAGAGCCCGCAGATAGCACAGGCCGACGTGGCCGCAAGCTCAGGCGGCCAGTCGTGCTGGTTCCGGACCATGGTCATCCTGTTGGGGGAATTATCCGCGCCGGGACCTCAGGCAATAGCTGAGAACCTGGAGATAGGACCGGCTGGCGCCGCTGTCGGCGTCAGCCGGACAGGCGTCGCGAGACGGCGATCACAAGGGGCCCGTTCTGGGTGATGCGCACTCTCACGACGGATAATTTGATCAGGAACACCATCGGTGACGCGTCGACCGTCCTGGGCGTTGACAGCCCACAACAAGTCCATATCGACGTCTAGCTTGTCACCGATCCGCTGGACGAGTGGCTATGGCCCGCAGATATAGTTCACCCTGGATCCCTTCTCCGAGTCGCATCGAAACCGACCCCGCAGATATGCGGGCGTGGAGGGGGACATCGGCCTGGCTGGGTCCGAGAGGTTGCAGCTCTCGCGCGACCCGCTGGGCCGTCCCCCTTTTGGGGCACATCTCGCCTCATGACCAAAGTTCATCTCTTGGCCATTTGGTAGATCTCGGGCTAGCTTACACCGCTTGGCGACCCTCGGGTGCAGGCCAACTTCCGCGCACGCAACCAATGCTGGGTATCGAGTTGCGCCGAATAATCCTCTAGGTGGTATCCAGGCGCTCGCCCGTATGCACACATCCTCGCATGTAAACATGCATATCTAATGGTTCTCGTCAAGGACTTTGGTCGGTGTGTCGCCTCAGCAGTCGGAGGAGGGCCCCTGGTTCGGTGTCCACCTGCCGAACACCTGCGGAATGAGCCGTATGTTGATCAATTGCGTATGCACATGTGCGATGACTATGGTGCAGTTGCGTACGACGATAGAGATGTGGGAGTCGATCAGTGAGTTCCAGTAGCACTAGCGAAGAGACTTCCTTCTCCTCATGGCTAACGCAGATGGCACGAGCCATGGGCTATCCAACTGACGCGTCCCTGGCGGAAGCTCTTGAGATCAGTCCTTCCACGATCCTGAGGTGGAGGCGAGGCAGTCGGCCCTCGGTCGAACATCTTGCGAGGCTGAGCAATACCCTCGGTGTACGCCTGGAAGGGCTCTTGGCGTTGGCGGGACACGTTAGCCCCAGTGTGTTTGACGCCAAGGCGGACCTACCGGAACCACCGTCTCCCATCACTGAGACAGTCCGTCGCATCACAGACTCACCTCTGAGCGACGCGTCCAAAGATGCGCTCATCAAGTACTGGAATGAGCGCCTCACCGAAGAGCGGGCTCTGGTCTACGAGTTGATCCGGATCCTGGCTGGCGCCGAGCGAGGCGAAGTTGACGTGGTTGATGATCTAGCGGCGGTCCTCCGCCTGGCCGCCCAACCAGAGCTGTCCTCTCATCTGGTGGAGTTGCTCAGACGCGTTACAGGAGTCCTCCACAGGCCCAAGCCTAGGAGTCGTCCGCGCCGCGCAGCCGAGAACGAGGTGCGATTCGCCCTCCGGCCTACGTCGGCAGGCCGCGTTCGGTTTGAAGTCATCAACCCTGATGGGAGCGTCGCCGCATCCGGCGACGAGTTCGATACCTCAGAGGATGCCGCCCGACAACTTGAACGCCATCTCGGCGTCGAACTCGACGACATTCAGCTGCTCGGGGAGGCGTAGAGCACAGATGCTTCACGTGGGGCAGTGACCATGATGACCACGATCAGCTCCGATACGAACGCTTCAGCGACAAGAAGGCACAATCTACGCCTTGATGGGCTCTGGCGATCTGCAGGCCGCCAGGGCCCATCCGAGGTGATCAACGAGTGGGCGTCTCTTCGGAGGACGAACCCCTGAGCAACTGGAGTAGATCCCCTGTAGATACCCGGTAGAGGTCTCCGATCCGAATGACGTGAACCGGGAACTCGCCCCTCTTGGCGAGGCTATAGGCGGTTGTGCGGCCGATGCCGAGTACCTGGGCCGCAGTCATTAGGTCCAAGGTAGGTGGCAGGTCCGGTAGATCGCGGAGCGTGATCCTCTTCATGAGGCCCTATCTCCCTTGGCCCTTCCCCGCGTTCCTGCGCTGATCTCCCACATGATGCGCACAATGTCGTCGGCACCGGGGGAGGCCAGGGGGCGGCCGAGGGTGTTCCACCCCCTGCAGGCGGATGGGGCGACGCGGCGGAGGCCGGCCGCCTGCAAGCTGGTGCCGGGTTCCCCAGCGCGGGTGTAGATGATCAGACGGCGGTAACCCATCGCCTTGGCGGCTCTCCAGGCCGCGGCCAGGAGGGCTGAGCAGGCGTTGGGGGTACCGTCCGTCGCCAGACGAGTGATCTCGATCGTGAAACCGTCATTGAAGACATGTGCTGTTGGCCGTCCGGCGGTGACGACGCCCACAGGCGTGCCGTCTTCGGTGTTGACGCCGAGGACGAACTTGGCGCTTCTGGGGGGCAAGAGATAGCGGTGTGACCAGGCGATGAATGCGCGGGCAGTGCGCAGGGCTACCGGCACGATGATCAGGCGGCTTGGGGCGTCGGCGCTGCTGCTTGCAGCAGAGTGCGGCAGCCATGGTCCGCCGGCGCCGAGGTCCTTGTGCTGCGGGGCTTGTTTGGGAGCTGCGGGTGAATTCAGTTGCTTTGTCGGGCTGTCGCCATCGTTGAGCGCGGATCTTGCCGAGCTCGGAAAAGTCGCTGCGACAGCGGTGGGTGTGTCGGTGATGAACTTGGTCATCGCCAGTTGGGGCGGGCCTCAGATCCGCAGCGTTGCCCTGAAGGGGTAACGCTCCCCTCACTCCAACAACTGCCTCTGGCGACATGCCTGCGGAGCTCTGGCAGGCCTTCGTTCGGCAATGTGACCTTGGGCGTCATGCTCAGAGGCCGGGCCGCCAAGATCACTTCTACGGCGTGGCGTGCTCTGTGCCCTCGTACAGCCTTTGGCGGCTCTCTGGCGACTCATACCCGGAAGCTAACCCGTGCCTCGGCGGCCAACGTTCCGTAGTTGTGGCGTAAATCCCCCACCTCTGGCCGCCCGAGCCTGGCCAGAGGTGCCCCATACACCGGGTTGCGAGACCGAAATTCCTCTCGCAGTGGAGCAACCCGATGAGTACCGATCTTCGTGAGACGCCCCTCAAGGACCGCTCACCGCTCGATGTCGTCGAGCACGTCTTTCAACTTTTCGCAAGCGTTCCCGGCGGCCTGACGCTCGAAGGTGCGAAGCTCTCGCACGAGCTTCCTCGACGCCAGATCCCGCTGACGGAGCTTCGTGACCTTCTGGCCTCGCGCATGCTGTGCAACGCCACCCGCGACGTCGTCTGGCGAGAGCTCGTCATCCGGGCTCGCAGGGACGGCCCGAAGTGGCTGGCGGGTGCCGTGGGAACGGCTGTGCCCGCACTGCGGCGTATCTGCGGGCGGCTGTGCCTCTACCCCATCGCCGGCGGTCCCGCGAATATCGACACCGAGGTCCTAGCGGCTTTCATCGCCGCCGTGAGGGACATCGACCTCGATCAGCCCAACATCCTGCCTCGTATGTGCGCGGCTGCTCAGCGAGCCGGTGAGCGAGCCCGGCGAAACGCTGAAACTGAGGCCGCCCAACACATCTCAGAGCACGCACCCAAGGTGCCGGCCGCACCGTGGCAGCATCCGGATCTTGTCCTTGCCGATGCGGTCGGCAAGTGCGTGGTCCATGAGCTGGACGCCGAGCTGCTCGGGCTGACGCCCGAGGCGGTCGAGGAGCGGCGGCAGTGGCGTGAGCAGGTCCTCGCCGATGCCGTTCTGTCCGGAAACGTGGAGCCGACGCCGTCCCTATCGATCACTCCCACCGCTCCCAGAGGGGTGGAGGACACCCCCAAGACTCCCGCGCGGAGCCGGATCACCTCAGATCCGGAATCCATCACCAATGAGCAGAAGGGAGGCCGGGGCAGCCTCATCGGCTCCGCGCGGAACCCCCTTTCCACCCGGCAACGCCGCAGTCGGCGCCGTCTCATTCAGAGCGTGCTGGTCGTGGCAGCGGTTGCCGTCGTCCTTGCCGCTGCGGCATCGGTCGCGCTGGCCGACGCGCCGATAGCCCGACGGGCGGCCGCGGTACCGCAGGATCTCAACACGGTCTTCGACAACCTGCGGAACTGGCTCATCGGCCTACTTGCCGCGCTGGCAACGCTCATGCTCACCATTGGCGGGCTTCGCTACCTGGTGGCAGGCGGAGACCCAGGCGAGGTCCAGAAGGCCAAGGCGGCACTCAAGGCGGCCGCGTTCGGCTACGGGCTGGCCGTCCTGGCGCCGCTGTTCGTCAGCGTACTCAAGCGCATCGTGGGTGGCGGGTGAGCGCCATGACCTCACCCCGAGCAACCAGGACAACGGCTCGCGTCCTGCTCGTTGCCGCTATTGCCGCTATTGCGGCAGCGGCGCTAGCCAGTACCGCCAGCACCGCCTGGGCCACTCCGACGCCCTCGCCCAGCCCGGAGGTTCTGCCATCGCCTCCGCAGGTGAGCATCGGCTTCGGCGACTGGATCATCAAGCAGATCAACGGCTGGTTCGCCAATTTGGTCGCATCGGCTATCAAGCCGCTGCTCGACGCGCTGGCCGAAACCCTGCTGATCACGCCCGACGTCTCCGCCTCCGGCAGGGTCCTCGACCTGTGGAAGGTCACCGCGGCTATGGCGGACTCGGCGTTCGTCCTGCTCGCCACGATCGGCGCGATGACCGCGATGGGGCATCAGAGCGTCCAGACGCGGTACGCGGTCAAGGAGGTACTGCCGCGCCTGGCAATGGCCATCCTGGCGTCCAACACGAGCTTCCTGATCTGCGGAAAGATCATCGAAGTCGGCAATGCCCTGTCCAAGGCACTCCTCGGGCAGGACTTCGACGACAAGCGGGCGGCAGCGCAGATCCGGATGCTCATCTTGCCGCCGAGCGACTTCCAGATCTTCTACACCCTCCTCGCACTCGTCGCGATCATCTTGGTGATCCTGCTGCTGATCAGCTTCGTGATGCGATCCGCACTGGTGCTGCTCCTGGTGGTGGCCGCGCCATTGGCCCTTGCCTGCCACGCGCTGCCCCATACCGACGGGCTGGCCCGGTTCTGGTGGCGAGCCTTCATCGGCCTCCTGGTCATCCAGGTCGCTCAGTCGCTCACGCTGGTCCTCGCCGTCCGGATCTTCTTCAACCAGGACGGACGGTTCCTGCTCGGCCTCGCCCCCACCGGGCAATTGGTCAACCTCGTCCTGGCCCTCTGCCTGCTGATCATCCTGGTCCGGATCCCGTCCTGGATCTCACGACGGATCTTCATCCAGAACTCCAGCTCAACGATCACGCGGATCATCAAGTACGCCGTGCTGTCCAAGCTCACCATGCCGATCCGGAAAGCCATGCATCTCGGCAAGGGAGGCAGCGGCGGTAAGCGCCGGATCGGCAAGGCGGCAACGCGGGCACTGGCAGGGAAGGTCATTGCCGGTACGGTCGGCGGGCCCGCCGGCGCTGCCGCGGCAACCGCGCTCACTGCCGTTTCCGCCGCCCGCGGTTGGCCGGGGCCGGCCAAGCACGCCCCGACCTGGGCGCGGCGTCCCGTACGGGCCTCGAACTGGCAACCCGCACCGATCAAACATGCCCCGGCCGGGCCGGCCATCCAGGGCAGGTATCAGCCCACGCCGAGCCCTAAGCCACCAGTGCCCCCGAACACCCCTGTCTACGGATATCCGCGCACGACCTACTACGCCAACGGCCCGGCAGGACTCGGCCAGATGATGGCGCTGAGGAACCGGAACGTATCCAACCCCAACCAAGCGATCGAGCCGCCGAAGGGGCAGCGCCCCGTTCGGCCGATCGTCCCGCCCAACGCGCCGATGCCCGGCCAGGTGGAATGGCCGGAAAACCGCGGCCGCACCACTCCCACCCCGCCGCTCCGTCGCCCGCGCAAGCCGCGGGGAGGTGGCAGCCAATGAGCTGGGACGAGTCGATCGCCCGGATTCCCGCCGATGTGGAACAGCCGGACAAGATCCTCGGATCGTTCACCGCCCGGCAACTGGCCATCCTGCTCGGCGCCGGTGCCGCGCTCTACGGCGCCTACACGGCAGTCGGGGATCGCGTGCCACTCGTCGTCTGTGCCGCGGTGGCACTGCCCGTGGCAATTGCCGCGATCCTCCTTACCGTCGGGCACCGCGACGGCATCTCCCTCGACCGCTACGTGCTGGCTGCCATCCGGCACCAGCGCTCACCCAAGCACCTGGTCGCATCCCCCAAGGACATCCCCATGCCACCCAACTGGATAGCGGCCAGGCCGCAACGCCTGCCCGCTCCCCTCAAGCTCCCCGCCCGCGGCGTAGCCGGTGATGGCCTGGTCGATCTCGGGCCGGACGGCGTCGCCGCGGTGGCCGAGGTCTCCACCGTCAGCTTCGCCCTACGCACCCCTGATGAGCAGGATGCCCTGGTCGCGGTCTTCGGCCGCTGGCTCAACTCCCTTTCAGGACCCGCTCAGATCCTGGTCCGAGCCGAACGCGTCGACCTGACCGAGACCATCGCGACGCTCCAGGACAACGCCCAGCAACTGCCCCATCCTGCACTCGCCTCCGCCGCGCTCGAACACTCCGCCTTCCTCCATGAGTTGGCCGCTCGCCATGACTTGCTACGCCGCCAGGTCCTACTGATCATTCGCGAGCCCGCCGCCGGCACCAACGGCCGCGACGTAGCCGCCGCGCGAGCTCTACGCCGCTTGGACGAGGCATCCCGAGTGCTCGGCTCCTGCGGGCTCACCGCCAAGCTCCTGAACTCCCGCGCGGTCGCAGCGCTGCTGGCCTCCTGCTTCGACCCCTCAGCCCCTCCTCTGCCCGACGACGACATGGCCCTGCCCGGAGAGGTCATCACGACAGGAGGCACCTGGTGAAGAACCGACGCCCATCGAACGGCTTCGGTCCACAGGCTGTGGAAATCGAAGCGCGACACGTGATGATCGGCGAAGGCCTGTGCGCGACGCTGGCGATCACCGGCTATCCACGCGAGGTCTCCCCCGGCTGGCTGGAGCCGCTGCTCACCTACCCAGGCCGACTCGACGTCTCCCTGCACGTCGAACCCGTCCCATCCCTCGTCGCCGCCGATCGCCTCCGCAAGCAGCTGGCCCGGCTGGAGTCCGGCCTCCGCTCCGACCACGAGCATGGCCGGCTCCTGGACCCGAGCACCGAGGCCGCCGCCGAAGACGCCCAGGAGCTGGCTTCCCGCATCGCCCGCGGCCAGGCCAAGCTCTTCCGCGCCTCGATCTACCTCACCGTGCACGCCACCTCCGCCGACGAGCTGGACGACGCCTGCGCCCAGGTGCGCGCACTGGCCGCCTCCCTGCTTTTGGACGCCCGCCAAGTGACCTTCCGCCAACTGCAGGGCTGGGTCTCCTCACTCCCCCTCGCCTACGACAACCTCGCCATGCGCCGTACGTTCGACACCCCGGCTCTGGCGGCAGCGTTCCCCTTCACCAGCCCCGACCTCACCACAGAGCTCGGCTCTACAGCCGTGCTGTACGGCGCCAACACGGCAAGCGCCTCCCTGGTCGCCTGGGATCGGTTCGCCCAGGACAACCACAACTCCGTCACCCTGGCCCGTTCCGGCAGCGGCAAGAGCTACCTGACCAAGCTCGAGGCGCTCCGCTCGCTGTACGCGGGCATCGAGGTGGCCGTCATCGATCCCGAGGACGAGTACGCCCGCCTCGCCCACGCGGTGGGCGGCGCGTACGTCCACCTCGGCGCGCCCAAGGTTCGCCTCAACCCGTTCGACCTGCCGCCGAAGAACCAACGCGGCGAAGACCCCCTCACCCAGCGGGCGCTGTTCCTACACACACTGATCGCGATCATGCTCGGCGAGCCGCTCGGCAACGCCGGAAAAGCGGCATTGGACCGGGCAATCCTTGCCGCCTACCGGCAAGCAGGCATTACCACTTCCTCTCAGACCTGGAGTCGCCGGCCACCGCTCCTGCGTGACCTTGCCGCGAACCTCACAGAAGACCCAGATCCAAAGGCCAAGGAACTGGCCGCCGGGCTCGCGCCGTACGTCTCCGGCAGCCACCGCCAGCTCTTCGACGGCCCCACGACGACCCGTCCCGACTCCCACCTGATCGTCTTCTCCCTGCGTGACCTGCCCGAGGAGCTCAAAGCGGTCGGCACCCTGCTGACGTTGGACGCGATCTGGCGCCGCATCTCCGACCCCTACAACCGGCGCCCGCGGCTGGTCGTGGTCGACGAGGCCTGGCTGCTGATGAAGATCCCCGAGGGCGCGCAGTTCCTGCTCCGCATGGCCAAGTCCGCTCGCAAGCACTGGGCCGGCCTCTCGGTCGTGACCCAGGACGCCGCCGACCTGCTCGGCTCCGAGCTCGGCCAAGCCATCGTCGCCAACTCCACGACCCAGATCCTGCTCCGCCAGGCACCACAGGCGATCGACAAGGTCGCCGAGGCGTTCCGGCTGTCGGATGGCGAACGGCAGCTCCTCCTGTCTGCGGATAGGGGAACCGGCCTGCTCACAGCCGGGACGGGTGGTCAGCGCTGTCCGCTCCAAGTGATCTCCAGTCCACGAGAGCACGAGCTCGTCACCTCGTCGCCACAGGAGCTGGCCGAACTCGACGACGAGGAGGCCGACCTGTGATCTACGACCTCCTCAAGGACCCTGACGCCGTCCTGGACCAGGCGCTCGGCTGGCTAGCCACCTATGGCTGGCGAATCGTCGCCAGCCTGTTCGCCGTCGAGCTGGTCGCTGTCCTGCTACGCGCCTGTGGCGTCTACCTGCGCCATCACCGCCTCGTACGAGGCGCGCGGTGCATCGAGATCCTCGCACCGCCAGTGGCGAACATGCCAGGCGCCGAAGCGCTCTGGGGCAACCTCGTCGGCTTGCTCCGGCCCTCGTGGAAGCGGCTGCTGTTCGGCCAGCCGCATCTCGCCTTCGAATACACGTTCAGCACGGCGGGCGTGAAGATCGGCCTGTGGGTGCCCGGCTCGATTCCGCAGCACCTTGTCGAGCACGCGATCGAAGCTGCCTGGCCCTCCTCACGTACGGTCATCCACAAGACGGCCCCGCCCGTACCCACCGATGGGTACGCGACCGGCGGCCAGCTCGTCCTGGCCCGAGCCGAGCGACTACCGATCCGGTACGACCACAGCACTGATCCACTGCGCGCGCTCGTCGGCGCAGCGGTTGGGATGCCGGGCTGGCAGCACGCCTGCGTGCAGGTCCTCGCCCGCCCAGCCACCGGCCATCGGCTCGTCAGTGCCTGGGGCGGCGTCTCAGCCCGACTGCTGAGGGCCCTCCTCGACCTCGTCAACCCAGGACCGCGCCACCTGCCTCAGCCTGCCGGCGACCGGGCCAGCCGCCTGGAGGAGGCAGCCGAAGCCCGAGCCATCAGGGAAAAGGCTCACCACTCCCGCTACGAAGTCGCCATCCGCTACGCCGTCCAGGCAGACGAGCCGAAATCTACCGACCCGGCCTCGGCGAAAGTCACCCGTAAGAACGCCATTCACGGGCGCGCCCACGCACTCGCCTCAGCATTCGCCCTCTTCAGCGGACACAACAGGCTGGAACGCCGACGGCTGTTCCTACCCGCGAGCCGTCTCGCCTCGCGCCGGATGAGGCGCGGCTACCTCCTGTCAGTGCCTGAGCTGGCCGCGGTCGCCCACCTCCCCCTCGACGTCTCGGTGCCAGGACTCCAACGAGCAGGCGCGAACACCGTCCCGCCCTCCCCGAAGATCGCCCGCGGCGGAGCGTACGCCAAGATGCTCGGCTTCTCCGACGCCGGCCACGACCGCCCCGTCGCGTTGCGGGTCACCGACTCCTTCCACCACGTCCATGTGATGGGCCCGAACGGCACCGGCAAGTCCACCCTCCTCGCTCAGATGATCCTCTCCGACATCGAGGTAGGCCGCGGCGTAGCGGTCATCGAGGCCAAGGGAGACCTCGTACGGGACCTGCTCGGACTGATCCCGGAGGAGAAAGCCGACAAGGTCGTCCTGATCGACCCGGACGACCGGCACCCGCGACCCTCCCTGAACGTCCTGGGTGGCCCCGACCTGGCCATGGGCGTCGACAACCTGGTCGGCATCTTCCACCAGATCTACGCCGACTACTGGGGACCTCGTACTGACGACATCCTGCGCGGTTGCGCCCTCACCCTCGCCCGCAACAACGGCACCCTCGCCGACATCCCCACCCTGCTGTCGGACCCGGCCTTCCGCCGCCAGCAGACCGCCACGATCGGCGACCCTCTCCTGCGCGGCTTCTGGAGCTGGTACTCCGCCCTGTCAGAGCCAGCTCAGGCCAACGTCACTGCTCCCATCATGAACAAGCTACGGGCTTTCCTCCTACGGCCATTCGTCCGCGACGTGCTCGGCTCCGCCAGCTCAACGTTCGACCTGGGAGAAGTGCTCGATGGCGGGATCCTGCTTGTCCGGCTCCCCAAAGGCGTCCTCGGCGACGACTCCGCCCGTCTGCTCGGCTCGATGCTCCTCGCTCAGGTCTGGCAGGCCGCTTCTCATCGCGCCAAGGTCGGCCACCCACGCAACCCCGCCGCGCTCTACGTCGACGAGTGCCACAACTTCCTCACGCTGCCGCACGCGCTGGCCGACATGCTCGCCGAAGCACGCGCGTACCGGATATCCCTCACCCTCGCTCATCAGCACCTGGCCCAGCTCCCCCGCCAGCTCCGCCAGGCCATCTCATCCGACGCCCGTAACAAGATCTACTTTTCCCTCTCGCCCCAGGACGCCGGCGAGGTGGAGCACCACTTCACGCCTTACCTGAAGGCCCACGACCTGGCCAACCTCGACGCCTTCCAAGCCGCCGCCCGCCTGGTCGCCCAATCGGCCGAAGTGCCGCCGTTCACCCTGCGCACCAGACCCCTCCCCGAACCCTCCCACGACGTCGCCAAGCGCATCCGCGCCGCAGCGGCACAGGCACACGGCTGTACAGCAGCCACCGCCACTCCCAAGCCGGACGCCCGGCGCACCTTCTGAAAGGAGAACCACCCTGTCCACAATCCGCTACACCCCACGCATGCTCGGTGAGCTGGCAATCCGCCTCACCCAGCGCGACCGCACCCTGATCCGCCTGCTCCACGACTTCCGGGTCCTGACCTCGCCCCAGGTCAGTGAGATGTTCTTCGACACCGACGACGCCGCCCGCCGCCGGTTGCTGGCGCTGACCCGCATGGGCATCCTGGAACGCTTCCGCCCCAACCTCCCGCCGGCCATGGGCACAGCGCCCTACCACTACGTCATCGGCGAAACCGCGGCCGCGGTACTAGCCTCCGAGGACGGCGTCGAACTGTCCGACTTCGGCTACCGCCGCGACCGAGTCCTCAGCATCGTCTACAGCCAGAGGCTCGCCCACACTGTCGGCACCAACGGCATCGCCGCCGGCCTGTACGGCTTCGCCCGCCGCCACGCCGACACCAAGCTGAACACCTGGTGGCCAGAACGCCGCTGCGCAGCCGAATGGGGATCCATGGCGCGGCCGGACTCCTACGGCCGCTGGACCGAAGGACCCCACAACATCGAGTTCTTCCTCGAATACGACACCGGCACCGAACCACTGGACCGCGTGGCCCACAAGCTGGACGGCTACGCCAAGCTCACCGAGTCCAGCCGGATCGTCACCCCCGTCCTCTTCTGGGTCCAGGGCGAGCGCCGGGAAGCCAATCTCCGCAAGAAGCTCAAGCACCACCCCGGCAACATGTTCGTCCCCGTTGCCACGGGCCATGCCGCCACGGTCGACGGCTCGGTGGACGACGGGCCCGCGGGCGCTCGCTGGTTGCCCACCGACGTGGACGGTCCGCGCTGCAGGCTGGCGGAGCTCGCCGAACGCTGGCCGGGGATCGGAGCCCAGGCGTCTCTCGAGCCGTCCGAGGAGGCAGCCGAATGATCCTCGAAGCCGGGCTTGCCAAAGCCATCGCCGCAGGAGGCGGGCTGGTCTCCGGCGCCGCCATCATTGCCGGAATGACCGGCGGAGGCCAGTACGCAGCCACCCAAGCCGACCCCGCACAACTCGCCTCAGCTGTCTGCGCCTACACCGGCAAATCCCCAACTCGCAAGACCAGCGCCACCTCCAAGCGGCTCGACCTGACACCGCACCAGGCAGCCAACGCCCGCATCATCGTCAAGACCGCCAACGAACTCGGGCTACCGCGCCGCGCCGCCGTCATAGGCATCGCCACCGCCCTCCAGGAGTCCTCCCTCGACAACAGCACTGTGGGCGATCACGGCCGTGCCTTCGGGATCTTCCAGCAGCACCTGGAGCACGGCTGGGGCACTCGAGCTCAGGTCTCCACCCCTCGCCACGCCACACGGACCTTCTTCGACCGCCTGGCCAAGATCAAGAACTGGCCGGCCAAGCCCCTCACCGCCGTGGCCCAGGCGATCCAACGATCAGCTTTCCCGAACGCCTACGCCAAGCATGAAGCCCGAGCAGAACGCCTCGTCACCGGGCTGACAGGGTCCCCCACCGACCGGAAGACCCGTGCCACGCTGGAGCTGTCTCCCGCGGACACGAAGGCTGTACGCGACAGCATCGAACTGGCGACGTCACTCGGGGTCACCCGAGCCACCGTCGTGGCGGACGTAGAGATGGCCCTCCAAGCCGGTGCCCTCCGTAGTGCACGCAAGTACGTCAAGCCGGGCGCCAGCACTGCCCAACTGGCTGAGAAGATCGTTCGCACCGTTGCCGGCCGACGCTGCAAGGAACTGTCCCGGAAGATCAGTCAAGTCCTGGACCCCCCGACGCTCGCCGCGATCCGCACCTCTGATCGTGGCGCGGTAGCGCTCGCCGCGGCGCTCAAGATGATCGGCGTCCCGTACTCCTGGGGCGGCGGCGGTCCGACGGGACCCAGCTTCGGCATCGACCACGGAGCCGGAACCAAAGGCTTCGACTGCTCGGGGCTGGCCGAGTACGCCTGGGCCAAGGCCGGCGTGAGGATCGGCGGACACACCTCCGTGCAATGGCGCTCGGGCGTCCGAGTACCGCGCTCTGAACTCAAGCCGGGAGACCTGGTCTTTTTCGCCACCAACCCGAGGGACCCGTCCACAATCCACCACGTGGTCATGAACATCGACGGCAAGCGCTACGTGCACGCTCCCACCACTGGCAGCAAGGTTCAGGTGGGGCAATGGACGGCGAGCCGCGAAGCTGAGTTCGCCGGAGCCGTACGCCCGGGATGACCTCGGCGTACGCTAGAGGCGACCGCTCTCACCTTTTGACCAATCGGTATGAGTAGGTCAGCGGAAGGGCTCGCGCCAAGCGCGGGCCCTTCCGCCGTAGGAGTTGGTCCGTCTTCGGCATGGCGGCCATGTCTCGTCCTGCGCGTCCGCGTCGTCCTCCGCGACGGGTTGCTATGTCACCGACTGTCAGCGAGATCGTCAACCGCGGATAGCGACGTACTGACGTATGAGATCACGAGCAGCACTCCACGAAGGGCTTCGGCTTCCCTCATCTTTCAGTCGTCCTCAATCTCTTCCGTGATCCAGTCATGCGGCACAAGCGCCTGACCATTGCTGCGCCTCCATCGCGCTTCGACGGCACTTCGGAAGGGCTCATCGTCCAAGTCGGCATGTTCCATCACGATCACTTGGAGATCCCCTTCAAGCGAGTCGACCGTCCGCTGGATCGTCTTGTAGAGATTAAGCAGGGCGATTCGGTCAGGCCCGGCAAGCACACCGCCATCTGGCGCGTCTTCAGGAAAGTAGACCTGGGATGGCTGATCGAGGATGAGGAGACGGGGCACAGGACCGTTCTGTTCGGAGAACCATTCATGCATGCTGAGCAGAGTGGCGACGTGATATCCAAGCCAATTCTCACCGCCGCCCATATCGGACAGGCGGATCGGTCCCCGGGGTGTGTCTGCAACAACCGTCAGGCCTCGTGGGTCCAAGCGGATCGGAGATTCCTTGTGCTCCAGGTCCAGCGCTACTGCCTTATCTTTGATCTTGGCGTTGATCAGTGAGACGAAGCTGTTCAGTCGGTCGTCGCGCGCGCCGGTGCTGATCTGCTCCTCCAACTCGGCGATCCGCGCATTGATCTCGTCGCGCCGGTCGACGACCTGAGGGACCTGGACTTGGCGTGCGGCAGTCTCCAGGAAAAGGCTGATGCGACCTTGGACCATCGCGGCGCGGCTAAAGGGGTCCGATTGATCTCGAACTGCGCGTTGACCTGCTGTGAGTGTGTCTAGCTGCTCTTGGTTCCGCGCCAGAGCGGCACGCAGTTCCTGCAAGGTGCGCTCTTCAGCAGCGATCTGCTCATTGACGTCGGGAGTGTTGCCGCGAATGACGCTGATGTCAGCCTGAAGACGAGCAAGGTCTTGCGCGATCGCGTCCGCGACCCGTCCCGACTGTGGTGTCTCGCTGTCACAGATAGGGCAGCGTGACGTCTGCTCGTGAACACTTTGGTTCGTGAACATCCCTAAGGTCGCGAGGCGGGTGTGCTGTTCCGTAGCCTGTCCGAGAAAGTCGTTGCTCTCCCGGATCGCCTGCTTGAGATTTGCGATTCGCGCCCGAGTGCGTCCGTACCGCGCCCGGAGATCTCGTCGTTCCTCAACGAGAACGGAGACGGGATCATCTCCATCAGGCGAGACGTTAGTAGGAGGGGTATTCCTCTGAGCGCGGCGAAGGCGGTCAAGAGCTATTTCGTCCGTTATCTCTCCGCTTGCCAAAGGCTCCAATAGGCCAGCTTCCACCGCCTCAGTCAGAAGGGCACGAGCCTGGCCGGATGCAGGTGAGAGGCTGCGGGCTGCTGCCAGTGCAGCCTCCATCGCGGCGAGGTCCTGACGCATCAAGCGTAGGCGGCTCTCGAGCAGCATCTGTTGGGGATCTATGGCACCAAGGAAGTACGGAATCATCGCGCGAATAGTCGCTGGGCGGAACTCCTCGCCCTGTGAGTGGAACAGTAGGTCTTGATTCGCCACTTCATTCTGTTTCTGCAAGCAGAAGAACAGTGCATGTCGTATCGACGGCGGAATGGGCTTATTCACGCGTACAGCCGGAATCCGAACAGTCCGGTCAATGCCTGCGAACTCCGAGAGGACGTCCTTCGCAACATCTAGGGGGGTAGAGAACGTTATCTCGGTGCGCGACAGGGGCGCGGCGCCGACAGCTTGGGAAACGATGCACATCGTGGTCGCTGTGGCGGCTTTGCCCGTCGGCGCCGGACGGGCAACGAAGAGCTGCTGCTGACCTTTCACCAGAGTGATGGCGAAAACTCTCACAAAGTTGCGCAGCGCGGCACCTTTGATGACGTAGTCGTCACTAGCCAGGCAGTAGTCGACGATATTGAGAAGTGCGCTTTTCCCGCGTCTCGAGTCACCGGTTATGATATTGATCACGCCAGGCTTGAAGGGCACGGTACGAATACGACCGTCTCTGTTATATATCGAGATAGCGCTGATCTGGAAGGTCACGGCCGAACCCCTAGCAATGTCATGACGGTACTCAGACTGCCGATGCTGGGAAGCCAGCGTCCGAGCATGTACGACGCTTTCTGGATGGCAACGAACTCGTCGGTGCCTGGACTGATCGCCCTTGGGAGCGTTCCAGGTCTCACGCCAAGGTGCCCATCGTCGGTACAGTGGAGGACTGCTGTCTGCAGGGCCAGAAGAAGTCCAGGCCGGACCACAGCGGCCAAGGATGTGGCGTTTTGGGTCATGGAGATCTTAATATTTTTGTTTTCTTCAAGCCACCGCATCAGACCGCTAGCAATCGTTTTGGGCAGCGTCTGACGTATGGTCGGCTGCAAAGCCATGACAGCAGAGACCACGGCGACGCTGATCGGGCACGGCTGCTCGTACTGGATCTGATGACCTTGCACAGCACGGCCGACGACGAGTGCAGTGAATGCTGGGTTATAAAGCGCACGTTCCTCTCGGCTAAGTTCAATAAAGTCGATCATCAGGATAGGGCTCCCGCTGGGTCCAGGACGTTCATCAGCCGCGCAAGGAAGTCGATGTGCCAGCCGACACGCAGGTCATCAGCAAGGATGTGAAACGATCCCTTGGAGACGAAAGGCTCGTCACAGTCTGGACGAATACGACGTCGCGCCTCCATAGTTGCCCAACGATAGATTGCTTTTGCTGCCTTTACTTTCTCAGCTTCTGTCGCCTCATGGCCGACATCGTCTTGCATCTCAGCGAAGAGTTCCTGCCACTCTTCAATGAGCCTGCGTTCATATTGACCAATCTCTCCAGGGAGGAGAAGGTTATCGTCTGACCAACGGGAGCGCTGCGTGAAGGCACGCATATAGTCGCGAACCGCGATGCCAATGCGAGTGCCACCTAGGTCTATTAATTGCAACTGACGGACGAAAATCATATGCGCATAGTCAGATGGATCAGCTTCGAGTAGTGCAATATCCTCGTCGATCGGCAGGTTCTCTGGGCGAAACTGATTGCGCAAATCCGTAAACACTTGATCGAATTCTGCTCCGGTCACTGCGTCCATCTCGTCCGTGCGCAACTGTCGAATCGTGCGTTGCAAGAACCATCCCTCGAGGCGTTGCAGGAAGGGGCGCGCATACTGGTGTCCGACAGCGAGGACCGCATTCTGTAGTAGAAGGCTTTCCACGGCATCAACGTCGGGCGAGTTTCCAACGATCTGGATGCGGGCGAGCATGCGTCGGCGCTCGTCTTCCGAGAGCTTACCAAAAGCCTCATAGGCCTTTTGGTTGTCCTTGTTCTTGGATTTCGCCATCGCGGCTTCCAGGGCTGTGCGTGCACGCATTTCGTCGCGGACTCCAGAAGCGGCAGATTGAAGGAGAAAACCGGCCGAATCGGTCGGCAGGTCAGCCGTCGTCAAGAGGAAGAGATCCGTCTCTTCGAGGTTGATATGCTGGTTCGTTACAGCATGCGCCCAGATGCGCAGGGTCTTCCAGAGGTCAGTACTGGAGTCCGTCATCTTAACGGCGTCGGCACGGTGCTTGAGCTGATATAGAATTCTGCCGTCTTCGACGACCTTTTCTATGTCGTCCCCAGCCTCAATCGCGATAGACCAGTCAAGCCCTCGTCCATGGCTCTCAACGCATGAATGCAGCGCCTTCCGGAGTTGGTACACGTAGCCGATCGCAGATGCTGATGCTTCGAACAGATCTGCTGGCGCCATGTGTTCTCCAGTGCGACACCGCTCATCGGACTGGCATCGATCCTCGCACGATAGCCGTGTCCCTCATATACCATCTCGGGAACGATCGCGCCATGGGGCCAGACAGACGGCTCTTCAGGGCGGACGCAGCGGCGTCACGCTAACGCGGCCTGCGGGGAGACGTGGCAGGAAGCCCGAAAAGTCGCCCTCACCCCGCGAAGGTCGCGCTGCGACACATGCGGAACAAGCTCAGCCCTAGGCGTGCTGCGATCTGGCTTCGGCGGTGCCTGTCAGTTCACATATCTAGTTTTCGGGGGAAGAATCCCTGAAGGAGCGTGTAGCCCGGCATATGTTCGGCCGGACGCACGCCCACGGTGAACATCTCCGGTTCGTCGAACACTGGCTCTCCGTTCGGGCGGCGTGTGTACGGGACACGTCCGTAGTCGACGCCGTCGCTCTGATCGAAGCTCATCCAGGTGATTGCTTCCTGCTCTCCTTCGCGCAGAGGATGGTTCGAGACAGCTCGGCTGAAGACCGTGTCCGGTGTGATCACCCATACTTGAGGGACGGCGAAGATCCATCGCGTCGCGGCGATCTCTTGAGCTTTGGTGGCCGCGCGATTTTCGAAGTCCGTGGCCGATTGCTGGTCGCGGAGGTAGTCGTAGTCGCTGAGCACGAGTTGGCGTTCGCCCTGGAGCGCGACGATGGCGGGGCAGTCGCGTGCGAGGATGCTCTTCTCCAGCCGGCCGACCACGTCGAAGAGCAACTCAGCCGTCTCGTCGTTCATCGCGTCCTCCGAACCCCGCAGTCCCCCACAGATCCTGTCATGACGCGATGCAGTGCATGGCGCCGGTTGCGGCGCCATGCACTTTGGTGAGGTCAGGCCACGGTGCTCAGGACGGAGCGGTTGAGCACCTTCTCCAAGGTTTTCACGGTGGTCAGGTCAAGCTCGTCGACGTCGCCGGTAACCATACGGTGCATGTTGCGTTCGGCGCGTACGGCTCCGCGGACGATCTGGCCGTGGTGGGTGTAGGTGTTGACGGCCTGTAGGACGCCGAACGCGGTGCCGCTCCAGGGCGCGACGCGTTCGTCCTGCGTCCACAGACGGGACAGGGCGAGGCGCTTGGTTTCGGCCAGTGTGCGGCCTCTCCCACGCTCTTGCGGGAGCGGGACGTGCTGGTCCAGGAAGGCGCGCCAGTGGGCGTTGGACACTTCGACCCGGCAGAGCTGCTGTACTTCCGCGGCGAAGTTGTCGGCGGCCTGGTGGATGATCCCGAGGGCGTCGCGGACGTCGACGATGCGGTCCAGGCTCTTCCGGGAGTGCCGGATCTTCACGCGTTTGGCGTTGTTCGAGGCCAGAGCCGCGGACAGGGTGTTGTCACAGACGATCAGTTGAGCGCCGGTCTGGTAAGTGGAGGACAGCGAGCCGTCCAGGGAGGTGGCCGCGGACAGGAACGGGCGGAAGGCGACGCCCTCGGGGGTGGTGCAGGTGTCGGGCAGTTCGACCTGAACCCAAGCCAGGGCCCCACCGCGCAGCAGGCCGGCCGAGCCGATGGCCAGATCGGCGTCCAGGATCGTTTCGATGTGATCGACGAGCCAGCGGTTGTATTCGTGGATCTGGAAGCCCTGTTTGAAGATGCCCAGGATGTGTCCGGTGTCGGGGCGGATGATCGTCTTGCGGGTGGGGTCGGTCAGTCGCGTGACACCGTCGCCGGTCAGGTAGCTGGTCTCTACAGTGCCCTCAACGGGCTGCCAGTGAAATAGGCGGCGTTTGACGTCGGCGACGGGGATGGGTCCGGGGTAGTGGTTGGGCTCGTCGCCCTGGTGGCTGGCGCGGTAGTGCCAGGCGCTACCGCGTTTGGTGGTGAAGCCGATCAGTGTGTTCTGGTTCAGCCAGGTCAGGCTCTCGCGGGACATGAAGATCCTCCGATCGTGTTTCGGGCATGCCGAAGGCGCCCCGGGCACGCGGCCCGGGGCGCGCTGGGCGTGGTTAGGCGGGTTTGCCCTGCCAGAGGCGGAGGGCGTGCTGGGTGTCGTCGCGGGTGGGGCGGTGGGCGGCGCGCAGGTCGGCCAGGGTCCAGGCCAGGCGCAGCATCCGCGTCAGGGTGCAAGGGGTCAGTGCACCCGCGCGTAGCCGGCTTTTGAGCGGGTCGAGGGCGTCGGGGTCGAGGCGGTAACGGGTACGCAGTTCTGAGGCTGGAATCTGGGCGTTGGCCCGCCAGGGCGTGCCTGCCAACCGGTGGGCGGTGCGGGCGCGGGCGGCGGCCACCCGATCGGTGACTGCGCTGCTCGGCTCGCCGGGCCCGGCATTGCGGTCGATGGGATCGATGGGCGCGGTGACCTCGATCCCATCGCGCAGGCTGGAGAGGCGTTGGAGGTAACGGCGTCGCTCCACCGGACGGCATTGACATGCGTTGCCGCCGCTACAGGGACAGGGCGAAGTCGCCAGCAGCAGTTGGAAACGAGCAGGCAAGATAAACGTGCCCTGCCAGCTGGCCAGGACGATCTCGCCGGTCTCGAGCGGCATGCGGAGACCGTCCAACACGCTGCGGGCGTATTCCGGCGCCTGGTCCAGAAACAGCACCCCAGCGTGCGCGAGCGACACGGCGCCAGGACGGAACTGCCCGGCAGTATGGCGGCCGAAGATCGCGGCGGCGGTGTTGGTGTAGTGGGGCTCGCACAACGGAGGACGTCGGCCCCGCCATGGGGTTTCGGTCTGAGCGTAGATCTTGGTGACCTCAGCGAGGCTGGCGTCATCGAGCGCGGGCAGGATGCCGGGCAGGCGTTCGGTCAGCATCGTGGCGGGTCCGTCCCCGATCAGGAGGAGATGATGCCCGCCGGCCGCGCACACCTCCAGAGCATGACGCGCGGCGTGGTTGCCCGGCAGGTCAGTCAGGTCGAGCGGCGCCCCCTGCGCCGGGTCCAACGCGGTCGGCACGGTAGCGGGTGCGTCACTGTTGAGCTGCTCGACCAACTCGGTCAACGACGTGGCCCCGATGACAGCACAACGGATGTCCTGACCGACGTTGCCGAGCGGGATGGCGACTCTCCGGATACCGGAGGTGATCAGTGACCGGACGGCACAGGACAGGCCACGGACCTGCCGAATGGAACCGTCCAGGCCGAGTTCCCCGAGGAACGCGGTGTGCGTCAGCCGTTCGAGGGGGATCGCGCCGTGGGCAGCCAGGATGGCCACCGCGATCGCGACATCCAGAGTGGAGCCGTACACGGGCATGCCGGAGGGGAGCACGGTAACCGTGACCTCCTCCTGCGGCCAGTCATAGCCACTGTTGAGGATCGCGGCGCGGACCCGGTCTCGGACCCCCGCCGTCGTGGTGTCCGGCAGGCCGGTCAGATGCAAGCCGCGGAGGCTGGGGGACAGGCGAACTTCGACGCGAACGGGATGCCCGGACAAGCCGATCACGACGGCAGAGGAGACGGCGGCGAAGGTCATCGTCGCTCGCCGTCCTCAATCGGCTCCGGCAGGAGCGGCAGCACCGAATGCGGGTAGCGCTCGATCTGAGCCTCGATCTCCTCGCCCATGTCGGCGACGTTCATTTTGTGGATCAGTGACGGGGGAGCGCCATGGTTGAGCCCGCACTCCAGCAGGGCGGCCATGCTGTAGCGGGGGTCATCGGACAGGGCGCGGTCGAGGGCGACACGGGCCAAGGTACCCGCGCCGCTGCTGTAGGCGGCGAAGGCGAGCAGCGTGGCCGGAGCGGCGACGTAACCCGGTTCGGCCCGGCGGGTGATCTCGCCCCACAGTTTGATGTGGGCCGGTTCGGTGTAGATGCCCAGCAACGTCATCGCGGCGTCGCGGATCACCTTGGAGGTGAGCAGCACGCCCAGCCAGGCCACCTGCTCGGGGGTGATCGGCTGATCGGCGACGCTGTGCGCGAACGCTTCGTGCACTTGCCGGAGGCCTTCGTTGTACCAGTACCGGGGCGTGGCGGTGGGCAGCAGAGCGGCAGCACGCTCCCGGGCGGTGCGGGTGGCCTGTTGGACGGCCTCGCGGTCCGGTCCGTCCATCGGGGCCAAGGTGGCGCCGAAGGCGGCGCGATCCGGCAACGCGGACAGGCCTGCCATGACGGCGCCGGCAGCGGCAGTGCTGGTGGTGAGGTCGTACGGGGTGCCGTCCTCGGGTCCCATGTCCAGATGGGACCAGTAGCGCTCTTGCGTGCAGCTCAGCAGTTGCCTGATCTGGACGCCGGTGGGGGAGAGCACCTCTTGCAGGCTGTTCAGCAGAGGGGCGGTCTGGTCGGGCGGGCCGTAGCCGATCACGGCGATTTCGTCGGCTTGGTGGCGGGACAGGATGTTCAGGCTGGTCGCGATGACGTCGCGGGTCTCGTCCGGACCGTAGGGGAGGTCGTGGCGCATGGCATTGACCAGTGCCTGGTCGTGGAAGGCGAGGATGACCAGGCTGAGCGTCGGGTGGTAGCCGAGGAGGTAGGGGACGATGGCGAGGTAGTCGACGGGGTGCGACAGGCGCACGGTTACGGTCACGACAGGACACCTCCAGGGATCGGAGACAGCGGGTGGGAAAGGCAAAGCGCGCCGCACAGCCCGGGTACTGGGGCTGTACGGCGCGCTGACACGGCGGCGTGGTGGATCGATGGCTTATGGCATGCGAACCGAGAGGGCGGCGCTAGCGGGGCGCTATAGCCAGGTGCGGCAGAGCTGCTGGTGGCGTGTGGTGATCAAGGAGTAGCAGCACGCGGGAATGACGACCTCGCTGTGATCGCAGACCCAGGCGATCGGGGTGGCATACGACAGGACCACGTACACGATGCGCGTTTCGTCGGCCCGGTAGCGCTCCACCCATTCGGTCGGAAGCCGACCGGTCTCAAGTGGGGGCGTGCACACCGCGGACAGTCCGCCGCGGGTGGTGAAAGCGGCGTGCTGGGCTAGGCGCAGGCCAGGGAAGCGGGACCGACCGGAGGCAGGCGACATGGGGCTCACCTGATCCCGCAGCTGGGGGAGGGGTGATCGGCACCGCAGTAACCACACAGATCCTCCATCGCGTACAGCGACAGTTCCTCTGCGTAGCAGTCACGCCAGGCGAGCTGCTCAGGCGTGTAGGCGTCGAAGTAGTCGGCGGCGGTGTCTCCTGGGCACAGCGTCAGAAAGCTGAGTACGGTGGTGGCGGAGTTGATCAGTGCGCGAGTGGACAGCACGACGCCGACGGGTGAGCTGATGTCGGTGGCGGTGAAGATCGTCGTGTTGCGGCGCGAGAGCCGATATAGCCACCGGATCCGCCCATCGTTGGCGCGGCTGTGCGGCCACAGTTCGAGCAGGTGGCCGGCGTCGATCGACCATCCGGCCAGCAGGCGAGAAGTGATCTGCCAGCGTGCGGGCAGAGTGATGCCGTCAAGCACGGCCATAGGGGTGGCCTCCTCGCGATCGACGCTCGCCCTCGCTTGGAGGGACAGGTGGCGAAGGTGAGGGCGGCGGTTCCAGGCCTGCCGCGATGGCGTTGGCCTGACGGATGCCGTACTGCAGCGCGTCTCGCAGGCACGTGTGAAACAGCACGCCGGGGAAACGCACGCGAATCTGATCGAGGTCGGTAACGGTGCCACTCCAATCCCCCTCCTGGTCAGGTCTCGGCGGCAGAAACAGGTGCCGGAACGAACACCCCGACCCGTGCGCCATCGGCGCGAGCCGCGGGCACAGCACCACCACGAACAATTCCTCAGCAGGGATAAGTTCCATGTACGGACCTCCTCACGGCGCATGCGGAACTGTCCGGACGGGCCTGCCTTACCGTCCGGAACGTAGATCAACTGAGAGAAGACAAAAGCGCAACGAAAACGGGGGTCATCGGTCAGGCGTGAGCGAATAACCGACCCTCGGATTGGAGGGCACGGACGCCCGTCTTCTGGATGCGCTTATCGGCGATTACGCGCGAAATACCTGTCCGTCTGTCGGATATCCCAACTTGTGTCCAGGTGAGAACTATCCGCGCGCTAGAAATCGTCAACGCGAAGCATGTGGGTTTCTGATCCCCAGTCGGCGGCTTACATCGATCAATCCACGAGCAGCCGTTGCGATCGATGTCTCTCAGAGGCTCACTTAAATACGTTGACAGCATCGGCTCAACCGTCCGTACTCCAGCAACATTTTTGCTCGTCGAAGTAGGCGGGAAACTCCTTTCTGTAAGGGTTGAGCTCGACCTTCACTTAAATACGGTGCGGAGAGCGCCTCAAGCGTCCGCTCTCGGGACGTTAATTTGGCAAATGAAAAGGCTCCGGAGTAGAAACTCCGGAGCCCTTCTACACTGCTGCGTCAGTCCTCCACGGCTGGCCGGCTCCCCGTGTAGACCATGGCGTCTCGCGCATCGTCAAGCCGCTCTGAGAGCTCGCTGAGCTCCGCGCGTGCGGCGTCTCGGACGCGGATAACGGCACGGCGAGAGCCGTAAGCCCCACCCTCCCGCTCCTGGGCGACAGCGGCCAGGATGCCCGCTCGGCCGAGGTCCTCCGCCTGCTCTGCCTGGGCGATGATCTTCCGCAGTACAGGGAACTCTTGCCCGTCCCCGAATGCCTGCCGGAAGATCGCTGCACTGTGCTGGGCCGTGGAGAACGCGACCGCGGCACGCGTCACATTCTCGGCGTGCGGTAGCCCGCGCATGAGCTGAGCGCCCGGGGTCGCGTCTACCTCCGTTGGAGGTACGTCCACGCGATAGCCGTTGCGGGCGGCAGCGTCCCGGACAGCCCAACGTTGGAGCGTGGTCCGGGTGATGGTCATTTCCGTACCGTCGCGGCGTACGTAAATCCACGACTGAGTCTCGGTGGTCGTGCCGCTCTCGGGCGCCCTCCGGCACTTGGCGAGTACGTCGCGGAGCCGTTGCGCGAACAGCAGAACGGCGTCCTGATTGACGTCGTCGGAGACGTCATCCGTGCCGTAGGGAGCGTGGCCGCCCTTGACGATTGTGGCGCTTCCGTCCATACGCTTGCGGGACCGCGTGGCGTCGACCGTACGACAGTAGCCCCGTGCCAGCTTGCGGATTTCCGCCCAGTCTTCCGGCGTGACGCGCGCCATGTCCTCTGGTGCGAGGCTCCCGCCGGGAATGTTCTTTGGAACGCACTTTCCGATTGCGCTGCTCTGCATGACCGCTCTCCGATCGTTTCGCGCCCGGCCTGTCGTGGGCACCTCACCTTTTGACCACTTCTATTTAATCTCAAAATGGAGATCAAATCAATTAGTCTGTCTGATTATATTTGACAGCCATGAGATCGCGAATGCGAAATAAAATGGAGAGCCGTGGGGTTTGAAATTGCCGCTAAGATATTGACTTGTTTTGAAACATAAATATTTGTTGATTATGTGGACTTTCGAACTATTTGGCCCCTTGGTTGGCGCTTCTGTGGTGGCGCTACGCCTCCATGAGTCGGGGTGTGCTACGGGAGTTAGGCCCCTCATTGGGCCTCGAGTTCCCTCTGATTGCACCCCCCTAGTTAGTTCGTAGGGGTATTTGCATGGTTATCCGAACACCTAATGGGATGCCTAGCGGGCGCACCGGAATGGCCTATGGTGAGGCGGTGTGACGTGTGCGGGAGTCGTCATTGGAGTGGCCAGCGGTCCCATGCGGCGAACCCGTGATCGCTTACTTCGCAGCGAAGGCCGCGCGGCTGGCAACTGTCCGAAATAGGCGTAATTGCAAAAGCCTTTATTGGCTCGCACGCCGCGGCGGCCTGCATCCAGCGTGGCGGCGACGTGATCGGCGTGGCCGGCCAGCACGGCCAGCGCGTGCGCCGCGCCCCAGTTTTCGGCGGCCGGGTCATCTCTGGCGTGCAGGCACCAGGCCGCCGTCCACAACCGCTCCAGTCCCACGCGGAAGGCGCCACGAGCATCCCCTACCTCCTGGTCGCCGCCCGCCAGCAGGCGGATCGCTACATCTGAAAAGCGAAGGTCGGCAGTTCGACCCTGCCCCTGACCGCCGCACTTCATTCAGTAATGATGCCCCCGGACGGATCACCGTTCGGAGCGCGGGAGTCGGTGTTCGGAGTGATTGCCCGCTCTGTCGCGCTCGTGCCCACATCGGTGCGCTGGCCAGCGGGCGGCGTCCGCCCCGCCCAGCAGAACTTGCCTCCAAGTAACAGTTGTAATCCCAACGAAACTCTCAGTGACAAAGGCTCGTCACTCGTATACCGAGCACGATGCCCTGTGCCGCAGGAGGACACCCATGACGCGCAACGGCCTGCTACGCCTGCTGTTCGCACTTTTACTCATCCCCACCGGCATGGTTCTCCTGCTTCTGGCCGGGGAAGCGCCCAAGGGGTTTCTGACCCTGGTCAGCGGTCTGGGCGGCGCCTTCATTGTCGCCGGCACCGTGGCGGCCTTCCGTGAGATCGCTCTCGTGCGCTCGGAGAGCGCCGACACCGCCAAAGACATCGCCAATCTGCTGCAGGCCCAGCTCCAGCAGCCCATTGGTATCCAACTGAAGTCGCCCGTCAGGCGGGGTTACGACGGCTACTACCAGTGGGCCATCTCCACCGAGCCGGGGCAGCTCTTCTTCGCTGGGCGTTCGGTCCTGCACCGCATCGACGCCGACTTCAAGCAGCGCAGGCTCCCCTCCGTGGAGGAAGTGCTTCTCCGCAAGCTGCAGGAGGGGTCAGTGATCCGCATTCTGTTTCTCGACCCGCGCTCCGACCTGATCCCCCGACTGGCAAAGGAGGAAGGTCAGCAGGATCGCCAGATGCTCTCGGACATCGGGGTGTCGCTGGATGTCTGTGAGCGCCTGTTCCACTTGCTGCAGAGCAAGCCAGCACCGCCGAGGGCTCAGTTGCACATCAGGGTGTACGACGAGGTTCCGCACTTCGCCTATCACCGCGACAACGACCAGGTGATCGTAGGCTTCTACTTCGCCACGGCGCTTGGTTCTGCTTCAGCGGCATTCGAGGTCATCGACGCCCAGAGCCAGGGGTTCTTCGAAGGTCACTTCACATCGATCTTCGAGCGCGCCTCGCAGGGTCGCATACTCGAGGTATCACCTCACGGCCCGAATCCGCACTTCAACGCCGCTTTGGTGAACGATCTCCGCAAGGCGATCGGCCGTCCGTAGGGATCTGAGCACCGTCCGGGCGGGTGGCCTGGGATCGACGGCGGCACTGCCCAAGTGCGGTGGGTTTAGCTCTTTTGCAGGGAGCGACTGGCCTGGGATGTTGAGGGTCTGGTCGTGGTGGGCGGGTCGTCTTACCGTGCGTGGTGGAGGCGATCGCGATGGGCTCGTTGCAGGAGGAGTTGGCGCGGCGGGAAGCGGCTGCTCGGGAGCGGGTCGCGCGGTTACGTCAGGAGCTGGCGGCCGCGGAGGAGATGTTGTCGCGGTTGGTGATCACCCGGGAGACCGTGGAGGAGATCCTGGGTGAGTCTGCCGATCCGGTGGAGCCATAGCCGGTTGCGGACGAGTTCGGCGAGGCCGGCGGTCGTGAGCAGTTCGGTGGTGCGGACGAGGTGGCCTCGGGTTCGGCTGGGTCACCGATCGGGGTGATCACGGTGCCCCGGTGGCGGCCGGGCATGAAGGTTTTGGTGTTGCCTCGTGCCTACCAGGATGTGCTGGAAGTGCTGGCCGATGCCGGTGGTGCGATGCGGGCCGGGTGGCCGTGGTCGCCGGGGCCCCAGTTCAGACCGGGGCGGATGACCATGGAACGCACTCCGTCACCGGCGGCGGCCAGGGCGGTGTCCTCGGCGGCCTTGCGGAACTCGGCCAGCGGCTCCGGCGTGAAAGCGTCGTGCTCGGCGAAGACGTCCGGGCTCCAGCCTGCGGTGCGCTGCATCAGGACGCCGCTGCCGGACAGGAAGATGAGCGTCTTGCCTGTTCCGGCCAACGCGCCGGCCAGTTCCCGAGCGGTTGCACTCTCCTGGTCCGGGTCGGCCTGGGCGGCGTAGATAACCGCATCCGCGCGCAGGGCCGCCTCGATGGCGGCGGGGCGGCGCGTATCCGGGTCGGCGGCGACGGGAGCGATGCCTCGGGTTTCGAGGGCGGTGGCGGCAGCTTCGGTGCGGGCGAGGCCGGCGATCGTGTGGCCTTGGGCGGCCAGGTGACGGGCGAGGTTGCCGCCGACGAATCTCTTCTCGAGGGACACTACTGGACGCGAGCGCTCGGCCCACCTCTTCCTCGTTGAAGTACGCCTGGGCGGTGTCGATGGAGCGATAGCCCACTTCGAGTGCTTTGCGCACAGCGCGTTCGCAGTCGCCGCCTTGGACTTGGAAGACGCCGAAGCCGATGACTGGCATCTCGACGCCGTTGTTGAGCGTGACCGTCCTCATGGGAGGTCCCTTTCTCTGGTAGGGCAGCGGGGATGGCCGGTCAGCGTTCGATCATCTCCATCTGCGCTTCGTTGTGGTGCCCGCCGGCGGCCGGGGGCAGGCTGTCGAGCTTGGCGAGCTGCTCAGCGGTCAGGACGAGGCCGTCGGCGGCGGCGTTCTCCTCCAGGCGCGAGACCCGCTTGGTGCCCGGGATGGGAGCGATGTCGTCGCCCTTGCTGAGCAGCCAGGCGATCGCGACCTGTGCGGGCGTGGCGCCGGCCCCGGCGGCGATGGCCTGCACCTCGTCGGCGAGGGCGAGGTTACGCTGGAAGTTCTCGCCGGTGAAGCGGGGGTTGGTGGCTCGGAAGTCGTCGGGGCCGAAGTCGCTCTCCGAGCGGATCTTCCCGGTCAGAAAACCCTTGCCGAGCGGGGAGTAGGCGACGAGGCCGATGCCCAGCTCGCGCAGCAGCGGCAGCACCTGCTCCTGGTCGCGGGTCCACAGCGAGTACTCCGACTGCAGCGCGGTGATCGGGTGGACGGCGTGGGCGCGGCGGATGGTGTCCAGCCACGCCTCCGACAGGCCGATGTGGCGGACCTTGCCCTGCTGCACGAGTTCGGCCACCGCGCCGATGGTGTCCTCGATCGGCACCTGCGGGTCGACGCGGTGCTGGTAGTACAGGTCGATGTGGTCGGTGCCCAGGCGCTTGAGCGAGCCCTCCACCGCAGTGCGGATGTTGGCCGGGCTGCTGTCGAGGTTCCACGGCCCGTCGCCGGCGTGGGAGACCAGGCCGTATTTGGTGGCGAGCACCGCCTGGTCGCGGCGGCCCTTGAGCGCCTTGCCGAGGAGTTCCTCGTTGACGTACGGACCGTAGATCTCCGCTGTGTCCAGGAAGGTGACGCCCAGGTCGAGTGCGCGGTGGATGGTGCGGATGGACTCGGCGTCGTCGCTGCCGGCGCCGGTGAAGCCGTGGGACATGCCCATGCAGCCCAGCCCGATGCGGGAGACGTCCAGATCGCCCAGCTTGATGTGCTTCATGATGACCTTTCGGGGGTGAGTTCGATGGTGGTGGCGCGGGCGGCGGGGTTGGCGATGCCGCTGATCAGCCAGGTGTGCGTCATCACAGGGTCACTTCGTCGAGCACGCGCAGGCCGTTGAGCGTGCGTGGGTAGCCGATGAAGGGGATGAGCTGGGTCAGTACCCCGATCAGGCGGGCGCGGTCGTTGCCGACGTTGAGGTTGGCGGCGACGTGTCCCTTGACCTGGGCCTCGCAGCCGCCGAGCGAGACCAGCATGGCGAAGGTCAGCAGCTCGCGCGTCGGCACGTCCAGGCCGGTGCGGGTGAGGTGGTCGCCGAAGCAGTTGGCCGACAGGTAGCGCTGGATGTGCTGCTCGTCCTGCGGCGCGGAGGCGTGGAGCCCTTCCACCCTCTCGGCGCCGACGATCTGCTTCTGCACCGCCAGGCCCTGCTCCAAGCGAGTCTCGGGGGCGGTGGTGGACTGGCCGGGCAAGGGCAGCTCGACGCCCCGCTCCGTCAGTACGTCGTTGGTGGCGTGCAGGAAGTCGAAGACCTTCGCCATGCCCACGTACGGCACCGTCTGATAGACGATCTCCTTCGCCTCGACCGGGGTGACGCCTGCCGTCAGCGCCGCGCCCAGCATGACCCGGTACTCGCTCACCGCCTGGCAGGCGATCATGGAGGCGAGCTGGACCATGAGCCTGGTCCGGGTGTGGAGGTTCCCATGGCGCAGGACTTCGTCGAAGGCGAAGTTGTCGAAGATCTCGATGAGTTCGGGGTCGGTACGCGCGAGCATCGAGATGTGGCCGGGGAACAGCTCCTGGTGATTACGCCGCGCGACGTCGCTGATGGCCATGTGTGCTCCTCCGGGTGTGGCCAGGGTTTTCGTCTCGTATTCGTCGGACCTGCCTGCGGCCAGCTGATCGGTGCGCCTGGTCTCGCGCTGCTGTCGCAGGGCCTTGAGGTCTGCCCAGGGAAGGTGCCATGACCACCTCACAAACCGGCCACCGAGTCGGTGGCTGAGCCGGCTTTTCCCTGGTCATCCCCATCCAACCGGCAGGCCCGGACGCGCGGCAGGGTCTGCTGTTCCAGGTAACGGCAGTACCCCCCAGAGGGTTTTCCGGCCCGCTGCGCGGCTCCGTACCCCGGTGGCAGCAGGGGTATGGGCACGCTGTAGGCGCCTCCGTTGGGACGTCCTTCTAGGACGTTCTTTTGGAGGCGGAGTCAGGATGTCGGTGGAGCGGGCCTCGGCCAGGGCGGTGTTGGTAGCGCGGGTCAGCTCTGGTCCGGGGCCGTCTGCTGCGCCTCGGCGCGGTCTTGGGTGGCGGCCCAGCTGGCGAGCATCTTGAGTGCGTCGGCGGCGGGGGGTGCCGGGGCCGGCGGTGTAGACGTTGAGGGTCAGGCCGGGCTCCGAGGGCAGCTCCATCGATTCGAAGTTCAGGTCGAGCCGGCCGACAACCGGGTGGCGCAGCCGTTTCCGACCGCTGCGGTGGAACTGCACGTCGTGAGAGGCCCAGCGCTGCCGGAAGACCTCGCTTCGTGTCGAGAGCTCACCGACCAGCTCGATCAGCCTTCGGTCGTGCGGGTGGCGGCCCGCCTCCAGGCGGAGCATGGCGGCGGCGTCGCCTGCGACCCGGTCCCAGTCGACGAAGAACTCGCGCGCGGCCGGGTCGAGGTAAATGAACCGGGTGGTGTTGGCCGGGCGGCGCGGGTCGGCCAGGACGGGGGCGTACAGGGCGCGGGCGAGGCGGTTCATGGCGAGGATGTCGTGGCGGCCGTTGCGCACCCAGGCCGGTGCGTCGGTGATGGCATCCAGCACCTGCTGGATCGCCGGCTGCACACTGGTTGCCGGCGTGCGATGGCGGCGGGGGCCCGGGCCGGCGGCTCGGGCCAGAGCGAACAGGTGGTCGCGCTCGGCCTCGTCCAGCTGCAGGGCGCGGGCCAGGGCGTCCAGCACGCTGTCGGAGGCGCCGGACAGGTTCCCCCGCTCCATACGGACGTAGTAGTCGATGGAGACACCGGCGAGCATCGCGACCTCCTCCCGCCGCAGTCCCTTGACACGGCGGTTGCCGCCGTAGGCGGGTAGTCCTGCCTGCTGGGGAGTGATGCGCGCCCGCCGCGAGCTGAGGAACTCGCGGACTTCGGCGCGGTGGTCGATCTGGCCCATAACCCCAGGGTAAGCAACGTGTCAGGCGTTAAGGAGGTAACGCCAGTACCCCGAACAAGGGTCACTCCCTGGCCCGCCGGGATCATCGTTGACTGAGAGCCTCCGACCCACGAAGCGGGGGCAGCATGTTTCTCGTCGCCGCCTCAGCGCACACCGGGGCTCTCGACGCCGCGCACGTGAGCGCCACGCTCACCGGCTCCTCCATCCTGCTCACGACGGCGTTCCTCACCGTCGTGATCGTCATCGTCCCGGCCAGGCGGACCCCGCTCTGCGTGCCCGCCAACTCCACCACCGACACCGCCGTTTAGGAGGCGCTTGCGTGAGCATGACCGATCCACGCCACACTCTGGCCGGCCCGCGGTGACCGGCCCTCTACCTCGACGTGGGTTCCTGCGCACAACCGGCGCGACCGCTCTGGCGGTCATGGGAAGTACCTGGTTGATGGGCTGCAGCACCCAGACCACGAACAGCGCCCACGACGCAGCCCCGACTCCGGCGACGCCCGCCACGCCGACCGGAACCGGATCACGTGTCCTGCTGGCCTACTTCTCGCGCGCCGGGGAGAACTACCACTACGGGGGCCGCAAGTACCTGAAGGTCGGCAACACCGAAGTGCTGGCGGGCATGATCAGCGAGCGTATCGCCTGCGACGTCCACCGCATCGAGGCCGCCGACCCGTACTCCGACGACTACGACGACACCAGGACGCGCAATGTGCGTGAGCAGGAGGCCGACGCCCGGCCTGCCCTCGTCAGCCCGCCGCCGGCCATTGACGGCTACGACATCGTGCTGCTGGGCAGCGGAGTCTGGAACGTCCGCCCGCCCATGATCATGCGTACCTTCGCCGAAAGCCTCGATTTCACCGGAAAGACCGTCCTGCCCGTCGTCACCTACGCCGTGAGCGGGCTGGGCACCACATCCGAGGAGTACGCGGCAGCCTGCCCCGGCGCCACCGTCGGGGACGGGCTCGCTGTACGTGGCGAAGAGGTCCGCCAGGCGGGCGCCGCCGTCCTGTCTTGGCTGCGGCGGGTCGGCCTGCGCTGACCACACGACCGTCCGATGATCCCGCCACCGGCCACTCTGCGGTGGGCGGCCGTTACCGGGGCACTGAGGCGTCCTCCCTAACCTCCGCGGGACGGAAATAGCGTGACGCAGGACGCCACCACCATGAAGAAAGAGGGAAGCATGCAGTACACGAGGTTTGGACAGTCCGGGCTGCGCGTCTCGCGCATCGCCCTGGGATGCATGAGCTTCGGCCGGGACGAGTGGAACCCGTGGGCGATGACCGAAGAACAGGCCGGCTCGATCTTCCGGCAGGCCGTCGAGCTCGGCATCACGCTCTGGGACACCGCCAACGCCTACGGCGCCGGCCTGAGCGAGGAGATCGTCGGCCGTGCGATCACGAAATACGCGCGCCGCGAAGACATCGTCCTGGCCACCAAGGTGTTCTTCCCCATGCACGAGGGACCGGGCGGTTCAGGCCTGTCACGCAAGGCGATCATGGAACAGGTCGACGCCTCCCTCACCCGGCTCGGCACCGACTACATCGACCTGTACCAGATCCACCGCATCGACCCCGAGACGCCGGTTGAGGAGACGATGGAGGCGCTGCACGACGTCGTCAAGGCCGGCAAGGTCCGCTACATCGGCGCCTCGTCCATGTGGGCGTGGCAGCTGTCGAAGATGCAGTACACCGCCCAATTGCGCGACCAGACGACGTTCGTGTCGATGCAGCACCAGTACTCGCTCATGCAGCGCGAGGAAGAGCGGGAGATGTTCCCGCTGATCCAGGACCAGGGACTCGGCTCCCTGATCTGGAGCCCCCTGGCCCGCGGGCGCCTGACGCGCCCGTGGGGGCAGGTCACCGACCGGGCCCGCCAGGACCCGATCTCCGCGATGATGCTCGACCAGCCGGAGAACGAGCCGATCGCTCGCGCCGTCGAGCGCGTGGCCGACACGCGCGGGGTGCCGATGGCGCAGGTCGCGCTGGCATGGCTGCTGCGCAACCCCCTTGTGACCGCGCCGCTGATCGGCGCGACCAAGCCGCACCACCTCGCCGACGCCGTGGCCGCGCTCGAGATCGAGCTCACCGACGAGGAGACCGCCGAGCTCGAGTCTGGTTACACCGCCAGGAAGCCGACGGGCTACTGACAATGACGCTGAACACACTGGGCAACTCGGGTATGTTCGTCTCCAAGGCGTGCCTGGGGACGATGAACTTCGGGATTACCCACCCGATGGCCTCCGTCAGGCAGGAAGACGCGACCCGCATCATCGGCACGTTCCTGGACGCCGGGCACAACCTCATCGACTCCGCCGACATCTACTCCGCCGGCGAAGCCGAGGAAGTCGTCGGCCGCGCAATCGCCAGGCGCCGCGACGACGTCGTGATCTCCACGAAAGCCGCCGCTCCCTCCGGGCCCGGCCCGAACGACAAGGGCGCGTCCCGCCGCTACCTCACCCGCGCGCTGGAGGCCAGCCTCAGGCGGCTGGGCACCGACTACATCGACCTGTACCAGGTCCACCACTGGGACCCGCACACCCCCATCGAGGAGACCATCGCCACCCTCGACGGGTTCGTCCGCGTCGGCAAGGTCCGCTACATCGGCGTGTCCAACTTCACCGCTGCGCAGATCGTCAAAGCGCAGTGGGCCGCACAACGGCTGAACGCCGCCCCGATCATCAGCATCCAGCCGCAGTACTCGCTCGTCGCCCGCTACATCGAGGCCGAGGTACTACCGACCGCGCAGGAGCTCGGCATGGGCGCCCTCGTCTGGTCGCCCTTGGGCGGGGGCCTGCTCACCGGCCGCTACCAGCGGCAGAGCGCACCCGACGACGACAGCCGTATCGCGAGGCTGCGCCGGGCCGGCAGTCCCACCGGCGACGCGCTGGCAGACGACCTCATGCGCGAGGAGAACTTCACCGTCGCCGAGACCGTGGTCCGGATCGCCGGAGAACTCGGGCAGACCCCTGCGGCGGTCGCTCTCGCCTGGATCGCGCACCGTCCGGGCGTGACCTCGATCATCATCGGCCCGCGCACCGTCGAGCAGCTCACCGCGAACACCGCGGCGCTCGAGCTGCCCCTGCCCGAGGCGGCTGTCGCGGAGTTGGAGCAAGTCAGTCGGCACACCCTGCTGCTCCCGGTCAACGGTGCCCAGGACCCCCACGCCCCCGTACAGCTCCTGTAGATCTCGGAGCAGGGCATCGGCGGCAGGCCTGCTCATGCAGGTTCCGCCACCGACTGGCTACTTCGCCGGGGCCGCATGCAGGCCGATCGTGGACGCGAGGAGCCGGAGCCCGTCGTCGCTCGGCGAGCCGGCAGGCGCGGAGTGGGTGATCAAGGTCAGGCCCGGGTCAGCCGGCAGCGGGATCACCTCGGAATCCAGCGTCAGGTCGCCGACCTGGGAGTGGTGGAAGTGCTTGACGCCCGAGTAGCGATTGCCCACGTCGTGCCGGGCCCACAGGACACCGAAGGCATCGCTCCGCATGGACAGCTCACCGATGAGGGCGGCCAGGGTAACGTCGTGGGGGTCGCGGCCGGCGTGCGCGCGCAGGATCGCGACGATCCCCTCGGCGCTGGTATCCCATTCGGTGAACAGTTCGCGGGCGGCAGGCTCGAGAAACAGGAACCGGGCCTGGTTGGGGACCTGACCGGGCGCGGTGCGCCAGTTGCTGAACAGGGCCGCGCCGAGGGTGTTGTACGCGACGACGTCCATGCTCGCGTTGCACACGAACGCGGCCACGGTGCCATCCATCGCGTCCAGCAACCGCTGGATGCTCGGGCGGATCGCCGCGGCCTTGGGCCGCCGGCTTCGCGAGCGGGCCGGGCCGAGAGCGCGCACCAGGTCGCCCAGGTGCTCGCGCTCGACGTCGGTCAGCCGCAGCGCCCGGGCGACGGCGTCGAGGATGCTGTCGGAGACGCCGGGGACCTGCCCGCGTTCGAACCGCGCGTAATAGTCAACGCTGACGCCGGCGAGCCGGGCGACCTCGTCGCGGCGCAACCCGGGCACGCGCCGGGCGCGCTGACCATAGGACAAGACGTTCACGTCCTCGGGGGTCAGCTTCGCGCGGCGTGACATCAGGAAGTCCCGAAGGTCGTCGCGTCCGTTCATGCCCTTCATCATCCCCAGCCTGCTGCCGGTTATGGAGGCTCTGCGGAGTCCTGCCTAACCTCGCACTCCCTACCGGCCGGCGGATCGGGTTGCCTGAATCGTGACAGGCCACGCCGGGCGGCCACCCGGCGGTGACAACGAGAGGCGTCTGATGAACGCAGAACGCGAGATCGCGCTGGTGACCGGCGCGAACAAGGGCATCGGCTTCGCCACCGTGCGTAAACTCGCCGAGCTGGGGATGACCGTCTACCTCGGCGCCCGCGACGAGACCCGCGGCACCCACGCCGCCGAGCAACTACGCGCCGGCGGCCTGGACGTCACCTACATCCAGATCGACGTCACCGACGACAAGTCGATCGCCGCCGCGGCCGAGCGCGTGAAGACCGAGCGGGGCAAGCTAGACGTGCTGGTGAACAACGCCGGCATTGGCTCCCCGGACGCCATCCCGAGCGAGGTCACCCGAACCCAGTTGCGCAACATGTTCGAGATCAATGTGTTCGGCCCGGTTGTGGTGACCAACGCGTTCCTGCCGCTGCTGCGTCAAGCGCCCGCCGCGCGGATCGTGAACATCTCCAGCGAGGTCGGGTCACTGTCGGCGATGCTCGACGACCCCGAGTCGATGATGTACCAGTATCTGCGCGACCTGGTCTACCCGACCACGAAGGCGGCGGTGAACATGATCACCGGGCAGTACGCCAAGGAGCTGCGCGACACCCCGATCAAGGTCAGCGCGGCCATCCCCGGCTACGTCGCTACTGACTTCAACGGTCACACCGGGCACCGCACCCCCGAGCAGGCCGCCGAGATCGTGACCACCCTCGCCACCCTCCCGGCCGACGCGCCCACCGGTCAGTACTGGGGATCCCTCACCGGCGCCGAGGACGGCGTCCACCAGCACGGCCGCTGGTAAAAGCAGCCAGGGGCGTCACGCCCCAACCCCTGCGTGCCGGCCGCTCCACTCAGCCCCTCGGGCAGGAGCGCCCGGCCCTCGCTCACCATCGCGAGCCGGGCGTCACCGACCACGCGCCGCACCACAGCCCCTGGCTGAGGGGTAACAGCAGTCACTCCCTCCCACACACGCATCGACGTTGACTGGATGACATGGACTACACACGACTGGGAACCTCCGGACTGAAGATCAGCCGGATCGCGCTGGGCTGCATGAGCTTCGCCTCCGGCGGCCGCCAGGGCGCCTGGACCCTCGACGCCGAGGCCGCGGAGCCGATCTTCCGGCAGGCCGTCGAGCTCAGCATCACCTTCTGGGACACCGCGAACATCTACGGCAACGGCACCAGCGAGGAGATCACCGGCGAGGCGATCCGCAAATACACCAGGCGGGAAGACGTCGTGCTGGCGACCAAGCTGTTCTCGCCGATGGGCACCGGCCCCGGCGGGTCCGGTCTCTCCCGGCGGGCCGTTTTCGAGCAGGTCGACGCCTCCCTGAAGCGGCTGGGCACCGACTACATCGACCTCTACCAGATCCACCGCTTCGACCCGAACACCACGGTCGAGGAGACGATGGAAGCACTCCACGACGTCGTCAAGGCCGGCAAGGCCCGCTACATCGGCGCCTCGTCGATGTGGGCGTGGCAGTTTTCCAAAATGCAGTACACCGCCGAGCTGCACGGATGGACCCGCTTCGTCTCCATGCAGGACCAGTACAACCTCGTCGCCCGCGAGGAGGAGCGCGAGATGTACCCGCTGCTGGCCGACCATGGCGTCGGCGCGATCCCGTGGTCCCCGCTGGCCGCAGGCCTGGTGACCCGACCCTGGGGCCAGGCGTCCACGACGCGCGGGAAGGCCAACCCGTCGACCGATTCCTCGGGCACCCCGCTGTGGCTGAAGACCGACCAGGGCACCGTCGACGCCGTCCAGGCGATCGCGGAGGCCCGCGGTATCCCGATGGCGCAGGTCGCCCTCGCCTGGGTGCTGCGCAACCCGGTCGTCTCCGCCCCGATCGTCGGGGCGACCAAGCCCCACCATTTCACCGACGCTGTCGCCGCCCTGGACGTCACGCTCACCGATGACGAGGTGACCGCGCTGGAGGAGCACTACACGCCGCGTAAGCCGACCTACTTCGGCTCGAAGTCCGGCTACTGAGTATCAATCACCCGAACGCGATCCCCGGCCTGATCGGGCTGATCGCGGACGACGAGCGGCGTGCGCTGTCGAAGCCGCTGCGACCGCTTTTGTCGAAGTTGGAGGAGAACACGTGACCGCCACCGCCCCTACAACTCCGTCGCAGCGTCTTGACGGCCCAGTGATCGGTGCCACGGTCGCGGTGATCTTCGGTAGCTTCACGTAGATCCTCGACTCCACGATCTTCAACGTCGCCATCGACATCCTCAGCCGCCAGTTCGCCTCGCCGTCGTCGACCATCCAGTGGGTGACGACCGGCTACATGTTCGCGCTCGGAGCGGTGATCCCACTGACCGGAGGGCCGCCGACCGGTTCGGCACCGAGCGCCTTTGCCTGACCTCGATCGCCGTGTTCACCCTCACGTCCTCGCCGGGGCGGCGTGGTCGGTCGAGTTTCTGATGGCCTTCCGGGACGGCGGAACGACACCGCAGTGCTGCGCTTGAGCTGGTCAGTGGCGACGGTTGGGTAGGGCAAGGATGGCCGCAAAGTTGCTCTGGGACTGCTTGCAGACCCGGACGAGCAGGAGTAGTGGTGCTCTAGCACGAAGCCCTTGGCGGATCCCTCGTCCACCAGCTCCACCGCGTACCGGTGAGCATCGAAGCAGCCTTCGCTGAGGTGCCGCCAGGAATGCCCCACCGTTGGTACCACGCCGACGATGCCGGGATCTTCGCGAAGTTCTCGAACGGCAACGACTCCGGCATGCTGATCGCCAGGAGACCTCCGATCTAATACGTCCGGCGGCAACACGAGGGAACCGTCCGCAGAATCAGACTTGAGCCCCCTAAGCGGATTGAGCAGGGAGGGGGATGCTCGCCTTGGTGGTCCAGCGATAGAGACGCTCATCGCGGTCCAGGACGATGAGCTGGATGCGCCCAATGGTAATGGTCACGGGATCGGCGAGCACGCTGTCGATGGCCTTGGCGTACGGCTCAATAGGACCGTCGGAGTTGCTGTAGCTGATGCTCACGTGGGGCGTCCACTGTTCGGAGTCCGGCACTCGTTCGGGGCCCCAGACGTCGGCGATTGCCTGCCGTACGGTTCGTCGTATCAACCGGATCTGCTCAGCGGGCTGGACGTGGAACTGCAGGGCTTCAGGGTCGGTGACAGGCCGCGTGAAGGTGAGCTCGACTGGAGCTGTCGAGGCAAGCCGTGCAGTGGCAGCGTCGATGATGGCGCTGATGTCGGTATCGGTGACCTCGTCGGTGAATCCGACGCCCTGCATGGTCAGATGCAGCCATTGGTGCGGGATCAGGTCGAGTCCGTCCAGGGCGGACAGCGGGGTCTGGTATGCAGCAACCAGGCGGTGGAGAGCGGGTTGGTCCTGGAAGGTGGTGTGAAAGGTGTACATGCGGCGGCCGACTCGCCAGCCGGGTCGCCACCACCAGTGGTCACGCGTCCGGGACTCTGCCACGTATCTCGCCTTTCCGTGCCTGGGTCGTTGGGCGGTAATCGTCGATCTGCTCTCGCAGGCTTTGCGCGTACGGATCGTCTCGGTAACGACTTTGCGCGAGGAACTGTCCGATCTCAAGAACCCGGGTGACGACAGGGGCCAGATGGCGTTCGACGGGTTCCTTGAGGACCGGGACGAGGAAGCTCTGGGCCGCTTCGAGTTGCCGGGTGATGAGGTAGGCGTGAGCCAGGCCGATGTGAATCTGTGCCCAGGTACCGTACGCCTGCTCTTCTCCCTGCCGATAGGCGTTGAGGGCCAGTTCCGCGGATGTGATGGCCTTGCCGGGATCCGCGGCGCGCAGGTGGACCGTCATGGTGTAGTTGCATTGGCGCGCGATGCCGCAGGAGAACAAGCCGCCCAACTCGTCGGGGCGAGCGACATCTGCACGGGCAATCTCGGCGTCACGCAGCGCCTGCAGAGCACGTGGGATATTGCCTAGTTCCTGCCAGGCATCGGCTTCTTGCAGGGCGAGGAACACCTTCATGGAGTCGTTAAGCGAGCATTCGAACCCTTGCCGCGCCAGTACGGCGGCCTCACGGTGATGATGATCCCAGAAGGCGGTCTTCGACTGGGCGGACAATGCCAGCGCCCGGGCCGCCGGGATATCTGCCTGCTCCGCGAGGACGACGGCGGTGCGGGCGTAGGCCTCCGCATCGACAACCCGGCCGAGGTCGCCGGCCGCCCAAGCCATGAAGGCGCACAATTTGGCGGCCGTGGCATACAGTTCGCGGCGCTGATCCAGGCGCTGATGCCCGCTTTGGAGTACGGAGAACAGATCTTTGGCCAGTTCGGCTGCCATGCTCAGAAGCGGGGCGGGCGGCTGGTGGAGATAGTCGTGCGCGAGCCGCGTCACGGTGCTGGCGTAGTAGTCGAGGGTGGCGGGTCCCAGGTTTGTCGCCTCCACCCAAGCACCGAAGCGCGCGACCTCGCTGGCCGGCAGCGTGATCGTTTGGTTGAGGACCTGCGACGGCGGTGACGGTAGGGCGAAGAGGCGGTCGCGAGGAATACCCAGTGCTCGGACGTAGAGGAGCTGATAGCGCTCACCCGGAAGGTGCTGTCCCGCCTCCCACTTCCTGATCATCCTCGCTAGGGTGGTGATGTCTGGCAGATCCGGGGCGAGTTGCCGTAGCTCGCGAGCCATATCAGGCGCATCCCAGAGCCGGGCCTCTCGCTCGGTGCGCAGCCGCACGGCCCATAGCGGGATGTCGAGGGGTGACATCACGTTGTCTCTCCTTGGACATCCACGCGGACAAGCGCGTCCGCGTTTGCCTCTCATTGTCATCATGACGACACTCCGCTGCAGGTCATCTACTGAGGGTCATCGAACTTTCTGGTGTGCCCGCTAGGCCTGATCCGGCCTCGCCTTGGAAGGAAGCGCAGATGACGATGCCCCCGACGGTGTCTGTCGCTGAAGCGATAGAGATTCGTCCCAATGAGCCGCTGGTCGGCTCCGTGCGTGTCGACGGGTCGAAGAATGCCACGCTGCCGTTGGCGGCGGCGGCCGCGACGCTGGGTCGGCCGGTGCACCTGGGCAATGCGTCGCAGTGCGAGGACGTGCGGACCATGTTGAGCCTGCTCCAGCAGTGCGGATACGGCGTTGCGAGGGCCGTCACCAATCCGGAGGAGGTCGTGATTCAGCCGATCTCCGTGGCCGGACCGCTGCCCAAGCTCTCTCATGCGGGGAGTATCCGTGCCTCGTACTACCTAGTGCCAGCGCTACTGGCCTCCTTCGGGCAAGCTCGCCTGCCGTGGCCAGGGGGATGCCCTGTGGGCGAACGGGGCATGGACCTGCATTTCCGTATCTATGAATCGTTCGGGGATCAAGTACATCTGGACGGCACGGGATACCAGGTGCGCCGGGCAGCGAGCCGGATGAGTGCGGTGGAGATCGGGCTACCGTTCCGCTCGCGAGGTGCGACGGTGGTGGCAATGCTGCGCGCAGTGATCGACCGTTGTTCGCTGACTCTGTTCCAGCCGAACCTGTCCCCGGAGGTGACGGAGATCCTCGCGTTCTTGCGTGAAGCCGGCTGGGATACGTGCGGGGATGAGGACGTCGTCAACCTGGCGCCTCCGTACGACAGCGATAACGGGTCGCTCGCTTGGGAGGTGCCGGGAGACAAGGTCGAGGCCGTCACCCTGGCTTGTGCGGTGGCGATGACCCGGGGCTGCGCGCTGATCAAGGGTGTGCGGCCGGCGGACGTGCAGCCGGCGATGGAAGCGTTCGCCTGGCTCGGGATTCCCGCGCACACCACCGCCGACGCGTTGATGGTGCAGGCCATCGACACCCAGCTGACCGGGCAACCGTTGCGGGCGATCGCGTCGCTGACACCCGGCGGGTTGGACGCCGACTTCGAGCCACCACTGATGGCCCTGGCGCTCGGGACCCCCGGGACGCATCTGTTCGCCGATGCCATCAATCCGGGCCAGCACGGCAACCTGATCCCCCAGCTGGCCCGACTCGGAGCGGTCATCGAGCAGTTGTCCGCGACACACTGCCGGTTCTCGGGGCCGCAGCGACTCGTCGGGGCCAGCGTGACGGCCAACGACATCCGCAACGGCTCCACCCTCATCCTCGCCGGACTGACCGCCGACGGCGTCACCACCGTCAAAGGCATGGCCCAGCTGCGCCGCGGGCACGCGGATCTACCGCACAAGCTCCGGCAACTCGGCGCGAACATCACCGAGGGCGCGGCATGAGTACACAACGCGTGCTGGAACGCATCGTGGCCACCGCCAACGTCCACTCAAACTTCGACCGCCCTCTCCAATGCTCACGCACACCGCAGGCGTCCCTCTGCGGGCCAATCTCCGAGCCCTCGTCGAGGTATCGGTCCCATTCCTGCCTGTCGAGCGAGCGGCCCGCTGAGAAGATGGGGCACCGGCCCCTGATGAGATGGCGGCCGTTCAGGCGCGCATCACCGAGGAGTTGGCACGCTTGGTCGCTCCGGCTCGGTTGCCGGTCGGACCGCCTGCGGCCTATGTGCGGCGTCATCTCCTGGAGCACGCCGCTGCCGACAACGTGCTCGATGAGCGGGTGGTTACGCCGGAGTTCCTGCCGTTTGCCGATATCGGGCGACTGCGTGAGGTCTCGGGGCGAGCGTCCCTGCGCACCTCGCATGTCTCCGGCCTGCTCACCGCATGCCGCAGAGTCGGGTACGCCTGAGACTGCTTCCCCTTCTTCTGGGTGAGCCTTATCCCGCCCGTGGCATGCTTGTACCGCGCCCAGGCATGACGATTCCGCTCGTCGGCGGGCGCATACTGTCCTCGTCTGGGTGTCATCGGGTGTGATCGGCGCGGTTCCACCAGATCGCGGTCGTAACGGCGCCGGTCGCGCCGGTGACAGTCACCAGCAGCAGGCCGAGCGGGCCGGGCGGGTGCTGATCAGGGCCTGCGATGCCAGCGAACAGGCCGGGCACTGACCACGGAAAGTAGGCGCCGTAGCCGAGCGCAGCGATCACCTGGGCGCAGAACACGAGGCCGAACAGGGCGCCGACGGCGGCCAGGTAGCCGCGACCGATGCTGGCAGCCAAGGCCAGGGGCGTAGTGGTCAGGGCGGCCAGCCCGGCCGCGGCCAGGATGCGCCCGAGACCGGTGGCCGCAGCCGGAGCCGACCAGGTGGGTAGGCCGAGAAGGGCGCCGATGAGCAGGCCGAGCCCGGCCAGCAGAACGGCCAGCAGCAGCGCCCAGACGGCGGCGACGGCGAACTTGGCGGCCACGATGGCGGTGCGGGAGGTGGGCAGGGCGAGCAGGTCGGTAGCGGTGCGGTCGCTGAACTCGCGGCCGAACAGCCAGATGGCGATCAGCCCGTAGACGCCGCCGCCGCCCACCGCGCCGGCCTGGGCGAGCAGGGCGAGGTAGCCGGGCCAGTCGGCGCTGGCGCCCGACAGCTGGGCTTTGTCGCCGAGTAGCCCCAGCGCTCGGGCACGGGCGGGGTCGGCCAGGATGAACATGAACATGCCGCACACCAGCGCGGCGAGGGTGAAGGCCAGCGCGGTGATCCAGGGCAGGCGGCTACGCCGCACCTTGAGCAGTTCGGCCCACAGCGCCTCACGCATCCCGGGTCCCCTCCTCGGCGAACTGGCCGGGCTGTTCGGCGGATGCGTTCTGTCCGATCGTGCGCAGGAAGTAGGTCTCCAGGTCTTCTTCCTCCAGCCGCAGCTCCGTAGGCGGCACCCCGCCGTACACCAGCACGGCGGCGACCTGATCCGGGCGTGAGAGGACGCGCTCGTCGGTGAGCAGGAGCCCGCCCGAGCCGGCGGCCGCGGGGTGGTAGCCATGCGCGCGCAGCACCGCCTGGGCGGTGGCGTCGTCGCGGGTGGCCAGGCGCAGGTGGCGGTGCCGGTGCTGGTCCAGTTGGTCGGCGTCGTGTTCGCTGATGAGGCGGCCGTGGTGGAGGATCCCGATGCGGGTGGCCAGGCGGGCGACCTCGGCCAGCAGGTGACTGGACAGGAACACGGTGGTGCCGTGCTGGTGAGCCAGGTCGGCGAGCAGGGCCCGGATCTCGGCGACGCCGGCGGGGTCCAGGCCGTTGACGGGTTCGTCGAGGATGAGCAGGCCGGGGGCATGGAGGAGGGCCCTGGCCAGGGCCAGGCGCTGCAGGTTGCCGAGCGACAGGGTACGGGCGCGGCGCTCGGCGTAGGGGGCCAGCGCCAGGCGTTCGATGATGTCGTCGGCAGTGCTAGGCAGGCGGCGCAGCCGGCGGACCACCTCCAGGTTCTCGCGCACGGTCAACTCCGGATAGGCGGCGGCCGCCTCCACCAGGTAGCCCACCTTCGCCCAGGCTGTGCACTCGCCCGCGGAGACGTCGGTGCCCAGGACGCGCACGGTCCCGGCGGTGGGGGCGATCATGCCGAGCAGCATGCGGATGAGGGTCGTCTTGCCGGCGCCGTTGAGGCCGAGCAGGGCGTAGATCTGTCCCGCCTGCACGTGCAGGGTGACGTCGTCGACGGCCGTCACGTCGCGATAGCGCTTGCTCAGGTGGGCGATGTCGATGACCGGCGCGGCCGCGCGGGTCGTGGGCGGGGGTGCGGGCTCAGATGCGGCGCCATCAGATGGTGGGGTTCGGGGGCGCACGGGCACATCCTTGTCTCGATGCGGACTGGACATGCCGACCAGGCTTCCCGGCTCACCTGGCGCCCAGCCTATCCCCGTCGGCCTGTGCCAGATAGTGGCGCTCCGGTCTGTTTCGGGGTATCGCCGGCCTGGCGGGCTTGAGGGAGTGTGATCGATCCCGGGGGTGCCGGTGGGGTGCGCGGCATGCTCAGCGCGGTGCGTGTTTCTCTTCCCAGCGGCGCAGCAGGCCGGGCAGTTCACCCAGCAGGAACTCATAGAAGTCGCGCATCCGCGTCAGCCGTGCGTGGGCCAGGTCGCCGGAGGCGGTGGCGGCGATGCCGGTCTCGGCGGCCTGCAGCATGACATTGATGACGGTGTTCTGGGTGGAGAACAGGGTGGCCCAGGCGTCGTCACGCAGCCGGTAGTGCTCGCGGCGGCTGCCGGGCGCGGGCAGGCGTTCGATGAGACCGACCGACAGCAGGGCCTTGACCGCGCCGGACACTGATCCTGCGCTGACGCCGAGCCGGTCGGCGATGTCGCCCATGGTGACGGTCTCGGTGTCGGTGAACAGGAAGACCGCCAGGGCCCGCGCTGACATGCGTTGCAGGCCGCCCTCGGTCAGCACCAGTGCCAGCCGTTCGGCTGCCTGCCATCGTTCCTGCTCACTCACCTGGCCACCTCCATGGGCAGGATAGCTGATGTATTGAGGCTTCAGAAATTTCAGAACTTTGGCTATATTGCTGATATTCGACCCGTCGCAGGGTCGACGGTGTGCCGGGAAGCCTGGTCGGCGAGCGCAGCAATCCTCCGAACAGGGAGCGCCGATGAAGGTTCTCATCCTCACCCATGGCACCCGTGGTGACGTGCAGCCGTACGCCGCCCTCGCCTTGGCCCTGAAAAGTGCCGGTCACGAAGCCGCGCTGGCGGCCCCGGCGGCGATGGCGGGCCTGGTCGAGCCGCACGGCATCGCCTTCGCACCGGTGGACGACGGGCCGAACACGCTCATCGACGACCCGGACATCCGTCAGGCCATCGAGAGCAACTACCGCGGCCTGCGCGGCAAGCAGGTCGCCCTGCAGGTGATGCGCCGCAGCAAGCCGCTCATGGCCAAGGTCTTCGCCGACATGGCCGACGTAGCAGTAGACGGGGCGGGCCAGGGTGCCGACCTGGTCGTGCACGCGCCCGGCATCCCGGCCCAGCATGTGTCCGAACGGCTTGGCGTGCCCGCGGTGCCCGCCGCGCTGCAACCGGTGTGGGTGCCCACTGCCGCCTTCCGCAACCCGATGCTGCCGCTGCCGCTGCCCAAGGCGCTGAATCGGGCCTCCTACCTACCGATCAAACTGATGTTGCGCTCGTTCGGCGGCATTGCCGACGACCTGCGCAAACACCGGCTGGACCTGCCCCGCCGGCGCGGGCGGCACGACATCCTGCGCCGCCCCGACGGACGTCCGGCGACCGTTCTGCACGGCTTCAGCCGCCATCTGCTGCCGCACGATCCGGCAGGCGGCCTGGACTATCCGGCGTGGGTGCACACCACCGGCTTCTGGTTCCTGCCCACCCCACCTGGCTGGACGCCGTCGGCGGACCTGGCCGCCTTCCTCGACGCGGGTCCGGCGCCGGTGTACATCGGATTCGGCAGCATGGCGGGCACCGACCCCGAGCGTCTGGGCCGAATCATCACCGAAGCCATCCGATTGGCGGGGGTGCGGGCGGTGCTGGCCTCCGGCTGGGGCGGCATCCAGGCCACCGACCTGCCCGATACCGTGCACCTGCTCAATGAGGCCCCGCATGACTGGCTGCTGCCGCGGATGGCCGCGATCGTGCATCACGGCGGCAGCGGCACCACCGGTGCGGCGCTGGCCGCCGGACGGCCTCAGGTCATCTGCCCCTTCGCCGCCGATCAGCCGTTCTGGGCGGCCCGCGCGTACGCGGCCGGCGTGGCCGTGCCGCCCCAGCCCCAGCGGCGTCTCACCCCGGACACTCTCGCCGCCGCCATCCGCCTGGCCGCCACCGACGCCCGGATGGCGGCGACCGCCGCCGAGTTCGGGCAGCGCGTGCGGGCCGAAGACGGGACTACTCGCGCCGTCACCATTCTGGAGTCGCTGATATGACCATGAACCACCTCCGCGACCTGGCCAGCGCCACCGACCGGGACACTTTCTTGGCCAAGCTGGCGGCCGAGGGGCCGGTCAGCCGAGGCGTTTACCTGGACGGCACACCACTGTGGCTGGTCACCGGCCATGCCGAGAGCCTCATCGTGCTGACCGACCCGCGCTTCAGCAGCGACCCGACCAAACAGACCACCTTCGACCTGGCCGCAACCGCCGGTCTGCCCGACGACGTGGCCCCGTACCTGCTGCACACGCTCGGCGCCTACGACCCGCCGGACCACACCCGGCTGCGGCGGCTGGTGTCGCGGGCGTTCACCGCCCGCCGCATCGAGCGGCTGCGCCCGCGCATCCAGCAGATCGCCGAAGAACTGCTGGACGGCCTGCCGGAGCAATTCGACCTCATCGAGTGCTTCGCCTACCCACTGCCGATCCAGGTCATCTGCGAACTGCTCGGCGTGCCTGCGGAAGATCGCGACACCTGGCGGGCGTGGGCCGGCGACCTCACCGCCCCGGACCCGGCCCGGATCGCGGCCGGGGCACGCGGGCTTGTGGCGTACATGGCCCAGCTCATCGCCCACAAGGCCGGTCAGGGCGGCGATGACCTGCTGTCGGCGCTCATCACCGTGCGGGACGAGGACGGCGACCGGCTCAGCGAGCACGAGCTGATCGCGTTGTCCGTCAGCATCCTGATCGCCGGCCACGAGACCACGGTCGGCCTCATCAGCCAGAGCGTCCACCTGATCCTCACCCGGTCGCTGAAACTCGGCGACGATGACATCGCCCGCGCGGTGGAGGAGTTCCTGCGCTACAGCGGACCCGCCGAGATCGCCATCCTGCGCTACGCACTCGAACCGGTCGAACTCGGCGGCGCCACCATCGGCGCGGGTGAGGCCGTGCAGGTGGTGTACGCGGCAGCCAACCGCGACCCGGGCCGCTTCGACCGTCCGCACCAGCTCGACCCGCATCGCGCGGACAACGCCCATCTCGGTTTCGGCCACGGTATCCATTACTGTCTGGGCGCCGCACTGGCCCGCGCCGAAACCGAGATCGCCCTCAGCACCCTCCTGCGCCGCTTGCCGGGGCTGGAATTGGCCGTGCCCGCTGACCAGATCGGCTGGCGGCCCGGCCTGCAACGGGCGCTGGCCGCCCTGCCGGTGCGCGTCCGGCCGAGCTGAGCATCGTCGATCGACGGGCCGCAGGCCAGGAGTTACAGGTCGGCCTGGAGGTAGACGGCGGTGAGGTAGCGCAGCATCTCGGCGGATCCGGCCGCAGCACGGTAGGCCGACCCGACCGCTGGGATGCGACCGCCGACGCACTCGCCATGACGCAGTGCTCAGATGAGTAGTTCGGTCGGCGGAGTCCGGCGGTGGGCTTCGCGTGCCGCCTCATGGGAGCGGGTCCGGTGGAGCCGAATCCGTTATGTGGCAGTTTACGCTTCCTGATACGTTATTGACAGGTGTGTCGGGAAGTCTGGTCGGCAAGTGAGCGACCCGACCCCTGCTGAAGGAGCGGAGTTCCATGTCCGGCACCACCGCTACGCGCGTACCCCGCCTGTTCAACCGGAGCACCTGGCCCGAAGCGCGCCGCATCGCCGACATCCTGCGCAAGGAAACCATCGGCGGGGCGCTGCTGCTCGCCGCCGCGCTTGCCGCGCTGATCTGGGCCAACTCGCCGTGGGCGCAGACCTACCAGGACCTGCGGGCCATCGAGGCCGGCCCTGCCGCGCTGCACCTGAACCTCGACCTGGCCACCTGGGCCGCGGACGGGCTGCTGGCCGTCTTCTTCTTCGTGGCCGGTCTGGAGCTGAAACGGGAGTTCGTCGCCGGCGATCTGCGTGATCTGCGCCGGGCCGTGGTGCCGGTGGCCGCGGCGGTCGGCGGCGTGGTGGTGCCCGCACTGGTGTATCTGGCGGTCGTCGGCGGAACGGCGGCCAGGGGGTGGGCGATCCCGACGGCCACCGACATCGCCCAGGAACAGCAGTTATCGCTGAGATTGATCTTGTGCGGGGTCTAGTCGCTGGCAGGCGCACGAGAGGGCTCGCGTCGTCGTCGTCGCCGCTGGCTGGCCTTCGAGGAGGCTGAGTGCTGAAATTTAGCGTCAGGGAGTTGATCTTCGTACCGGTTCGGTGACGGCCCCCGTTTGGGCTGGTTGTGGGCCCTACGTTCCTGGGTCATGCCCTTCGAATTTCTCTCTGATGTGCAGATCGCCCGCTATGGCCGCTTCCCGAAGGAGTCCTCGGCTGCGGAGCTGCAGCAGTTCTTCCAGCCATAAGGCGGCCCGGACGATGGCATCGGCGATGAAGGTGCTGGCGGCCGTGCCGAAGCAGGAACGGCTGCACCGTGCGCTGGGTGATGTCGTGCCGTCCGTTAGCGCTTGTCAGGGCACCTGTAGATCTGTCCTCATGAGGAAACGGCGCTATCTGCGGCCCGAGAGCGGCTTCAAGGCTCCCCGCTTCCTCCCGGCAGGCCGCCGGCCCCGCACGTCCACCGCATGGCGTAGCAGGCGGACGGCCCCCGCGCCGAGGCGACGCGGGGACCCCGGTTTCGAAGACGTCTAGGCGACCTTGTTGATGTGCCAGCTCTGGTTCTCGCCGCCCCAGCAGCGGGCCTGGACTACCCTGGCGCCGTTGGCGGGGTCCACGTTGGCCACGTCCAGGCACATACCACTGTGCTTGGCGATGACGCGCCTGGTGCCGTCGGCGTTCTTCTTGAGCCGCCACCGCTGGTTGGCTTTGAAGCTGCAGGTCGCCTGGATCACGGCCGCCGCGTTCGCGGTGCTCGCGAAGGCGACGTCCAGGCACTTGCCGCTGTGCCTGGCGACGAACACGTACGACCCGTCGTCGAACTTGCGGGCCTCCCATTGCTGGCTGAGCACTCGGTCCAGGCACTGCCACTGGTGCGTCGGGGTGGCGTGCAGGGTGCTCCCGTGCAGTACGTCCAGGCACTTGCCGCTGTGCTCGGCGACGAACTTGTAGTAGGTGGTTTCGGCGTGGGCGACCCCGGTTCCGGTGAGGGCGAGGCCGGCGGCCGCGGTCAAGGCCACGGTGAGAGCACGGCGGACTGTTGCGAAAGACATGATCGTTCTTCCTTTCATGTGATCCAGAGTGGGTGTGACGAGCGGATTCCTCACGAGTAGGGCCTACTCGTTTCTGGACTGATTCCGGGATCCCGGGTTCTTGGCGAGCCACGCCAGGGCCAGGCCGCCGAGGAGAGCCGTGGGCTGGTGGGAGGGGAGCAGCACCGCGACCAGGGCGGCGAGGACGAGCAGGACGCACGCTCCGCGAGAGACGCTGCGGCGGCGCCAACCGGCCACGGCCAGCGTGACGAAACCCACCGCGCACAGCAGCATCTTGGGCACCACGCCGAGGAAGCCGGCCAGACCTGGGCCCTCCCACTGGGCGTCGGTGACCCTCCCTGCGAAGTCCACGCCCACGGTCGCCATGGCCCACGCGGTCGCGGCGAGAAAGGCACAGCCCAGGCCGGCGGTGACGGCGCCCCAGCGGGGCAGCCGAAGCGGGCCTCCGAGCGCGGGCAGGGCGAGAGCGATCGCGAGGAAGCCGAAGGCGATCAGCACGTTGGCGGTGACGCAGAGCGGGCTGCGCACGGCCTCGCGACCGCTGAGGTCGGACAGCAGGAAGAAGCTGGAGATGTACGCGGCCGCGCCGGTCGCGCCGACCAGGCCGCCGGCGACGACGGCGAACTGCGGAGTGAGGACCCGGCTCACCGGAGCCTGGGAACCGTACGAGGTCGTGGACATGGCGTTTCCTTTGCGAGCGATCGGCGGTGGTGGCCGTCGGCGGAGGAGCGGGCCGACGTCAGCAAGAGTGCGGCGCGGGCGGCGTCGTGGTCAGCGGCCGTGCGGCCGATTTCGCCGTTCCGCCCCCCGGGTGGAATCGCCCGATGGGTTCCCCCTCACGGGGGAATGAGCGTTCCGCCGGACGGCGGTATCGCGGCCCGGGCGCGGAGCCGTACGCTCCGATCATGGGTGTGACGGCGCCGCCGGACGGACGGCGGGAGCAACTGCTGGACCTACTGTTCGCGCTGGCCCTCGCCGCCGTGACCGTCGCCGACGTCCTCACCCACGATCCGGCCTCCGCGCTCCCGCAGCCCGAGCCGGACGCCGGGCTCGCGGCCTTGGCGCTGATCGCTGCGCTGTCGCTCGCCGTGCGCAGGCGGTGGCCGCTCGCCGCCCTCGGGGTCACGCTGGCCGCGAACACCGCGTTCGAGTGGCTGAGGTGGGATCCGGGGCTGGTCGGGGTCTGTGTGCTGTTCGCGCTGTACGCGGTGGCCGCCTGGCGGCCGGTCCCGCTCTCGCTGGCCTGCCTGGCGGGCACGTACGCGATCACGTTCGCTGTCCTGGTGCTGCGCTCACTGGACACCTTCTCGCTGGCCACTTTGCCCGAGTCGGGGTTCTTCGCTGTGGCCTGGGCGCTGGGGTTCTACGTCCGCCGGTGGCGGCTGGGCAGGGAGGAGGCGATGGCGCGGGCGCTGGAAGCCGAGCGGAGCCGGGCCGCCGTGGTGGAGCAGGCCGTGTTCGCCGAACGGCTGCGCATCGTCCGCGACCTGCACGACATCGTCTCTCACACGCTGTCGGTGATCACCGTGCAGTCAGGTGTCGCCCGGCACCTGGTCGACCAGCGACCCGAGCAGGCTGGGCCCGCACTGTCGGCCATCGAGGAGGCCGCCCGCGCCGCGCTGGAAGATCTGCGCCGCATGCTCGGCCTGCTGCGCGCACCGTCTCCACTGCCCGACGCTCCACCCCGCCATGACGATGAACTCGGCACGGTCGTCCCCGCTGGGCGGGAGCGGCTGCTCGACCTACTGACCGGCCTGGCGGTGACCGCAGTGGCGGTGAGCAGCGTGCTGATCACCGACCCGACCGACGCCTACACCTATCACAACCCCGACGCGTGGCTGGAGCTGCTCGCCCTCGGCGCGAGCCTGCCACTGACCCTCCGGCGCCGCTTCCCCATGAGCGTGCTGACCGCGGTCGCGGCCGCGACGTACACGATCGCCGGGCTCGGCCACAACGCCGGGCTGACCCCTCTGTGCATGGTGATCGCGCTCTACACGGTCGCAACGGAGCGTCCGCAACGGTTCGCGGTGGCGGGCCTCGCCCTCGTCTACGCCGGGATGAGCGGCCTCGCCCTGCTCGGCGCGCCGTACTTCGATCACCCACTCGCCCTGGTCACCGTGTCGGCGATCACCGTGGTCTGGGCGCTCGGCCGCTACGCCAGGCACCGGCGGCTGACCATGCACCGGGCGGTCGAGCAAGCACTGGACGCGGAATGGCGCCGCGCGCGGGAGGCCGAGCGGGCCATCGTCGAAGAACGCCTGCGCATCGCACGTGAGCTGCACGACGTGGTCTCACACACGCTGTCGGTCATCGCCGTCCAGTCGGGCGTAGCTGCTCACCTCATCGGCATCCAGCCGCACAAGGCCGCGCCCGCGCTCGCCGCAGTCGAGGAAGCCGGCCGCACCGCCATGGAAGATCTGCGCCGCATGCTCGAGCTGCTCCAACCGGAAACCGGATCGGCCGGTCTGGCGCCTGCGCCCGGTCTGGACGAGTTGCGCCTGCTGGCCTCCGTACACCGAGCCGCCCACGGCCCGATCGAGCTGGAGATCGACCCGGCGGTCGCCGACGCACCGGAAAGCCTGCGGCTGACCGTCTACCGGGTGGTGCAGGAAGCGCTGACGAACGCCCGCAAGCACGCCCCCGGCAGCCCGGTGCGAGTCGGCGTGCAGGCCGCCCACGAACACATCGACATCCGCATCGACGACGACGGCCCGGGCTCGCCCACCACCAGCGGCGGATTCGGCCTGGTCGGAATGGGCGAGCGCGTGGCACTCTTCGACGGGACGCTGGAGGCCGGCCCACGCCCGGACGGCGGCTTCCGCGTCCACGCCACACTGCCGGCCGCAACGGAACGGGTGAGCCCATGACAACACCCCTGCGCGTCGTGGTCGTCGACGACCAGGAGCTGGTCAGGGCCGGATTCGTCGCCCTGCTGTCGGCCACCCCCGACCTCGAGGTCGCCGGCGAGGCCGGGCAGGGCGAGGAGGCCGTACGGGTGGTCCGCGCCACCGGCCCGGACGTGGTGCTGATGGACGTCCGCATGCCGGTGCTCGACGGCATCGAGGCCACCCGCCGCATCACCGCCGACCCGGCGTGCGCGCAAACGAAGATCGTCGTACTGACCACGTTCGGCCTGGACGAGTACGTCTTCGGGGCGCTGCGCGCCGGCGCAGTGGGATTCCTGCTCAAGGACACCCCTCCGGCCGAGCTGCTACGCGCGGTGCGGGTGGCCGCCGACGGCGACGCGCTGTTGTCTCCGTCGATCGCGCGCCGCCTCATCGAGGCGTTCGCGGTCACCCCGCCGCCCGCCGTGGACACCAGTGATCTGCCCGAGCTGACCGAACGGGAGGCCGACGTGCTGCGTCTGGTCGCCCAGGGCCTGTCCAACGCCGACATCGCCGAACGGCTGTACATCGGCGCGGCGACGGTCAAGACGTACGTCAGCAGGCTCCTCACCAAGCTGGACGCCGCCACCCGGGTCCATCTGGTGATCCACGCCTACGAGAGCGGGCTGGTCACGCCGGGCGGCGAACGCCGGCCCGCGTGACCGTCCGGTCATCTGGTCGCCCGCCCGCTGTCATGAGCCCCCTCGAACCGCGGCACCGCTACCGTCACCTCGCCGAAGATCACGCCACTGCCATCCGCATCGCCATTGCCCCGCCCACGCTCAAGGCCATCTCGACCCCCGCGGCCTCCTCCTTCTGCCGGTGGGCCGTCCGCCAGGACCGCCTCGACACTCACCCCATGGGCAAGATCGACGCCATCAAGGTACCGAAGACCCTGCCCCGGCCCGCGGTGGCCGACGACGTTGCCAAGGTCCTGGGGATGATCTGCAGCAGAAGACCCCGCAAGGATGTCCCCCTGGACCGGCTCCGCGACCGGGTCCTGTTCGAGATGATCTATGTCTGCGGAGCACGCGCCGGCGAAGGCTGCGGCCTCGCCCTCGAAGACTCCGGCCTCCGCCAGGACGACGAACACGTCCGCATCCACGGCAAGGGCGGCACCGTTCGCACCGTCCGCCTCGACGACCGCGGTTACGTCGCCCTCCTCAAGCTCTACCTCGCCCGCGTCGGCTACCGGTTCGGCCCCGCCTTCCGCGCCACATCAACGGCAACGGAGGACCACTGTCCTACGACGCCGCGCACCACGGCTGGGAGCTGGGAGGGCGACTGCGAAGCGGCCGGAGTCGAGATCGACGTCCCCCAGCTCCGCCACGCCCATGCCACCGAACTCATCAACGCCGGCGCCTCCATCGAAGTCGTCCGCCGCCGCCTCGCCCACGCCTCCACCGAGGCCACCCAGCTCTACACCCTGCTTGCCGACGAGGTCGCCGACGCCGAGATCCGCGCCGCCGCGACCTCCGCTGACCTGCCCACAAACCCTCTGCACTTCACCAGACACGACCGAGATCAATCTCAGCGATAAGTGCTGTCGCAGGTTCCTCAACCCCGATGATGACCGAGGTTGCGTCCCCACGATGCCGGCCGGCTGTCGTGATCCCGGCGGTCGCTGTCATGGGTGCGTCTGCTAGGCGGGCGGATACAGGCCGGCCTGGCGGTAGACGGCGGTGAGGTAGCGCAGCATCTCGGCGGCGTCCGGCGGATCCGGCTGCAGCACGCGATAGGTCACGGCCCCGGCCATCATGTCGATCAGCACGTCCAGGTCGGCGTCAGGTGCCACCATGCCGTCCTGCTGGGCACGCCGAAGCATCGCGGCGGCCAGCTCGCGGCGGGGCAGGATGTAGTGCCTCCAGTAGACGGCCATCAGCGAAGGATGGCTCACGGCGGAGCCCATGATGCGGGCCACCAGCGCGCGGAAGTCGGGGCTCGCGGCCATCTCAGCCGCTGCGGGAAGGACGTGTTCGATGATGACCTGTGGCGGTAGGGCGGAGACGTCGGCGGCCGACGGCGTCACCTCGTCGCTGACCCACCGTTCGATGGCCTGGGCGAGCAGGTCCTCTTTGGTGCTCCAGCGGCGGTAGACGGTCAGCTTGCCCACCCCGGCGCGCTTGGCGATCTGCTCGATGCTGGTGCCCTCGACGCCGCGCTCGACGAACAGCTCCAGCGCGGCGTTCAGGATCGCGGTGTCGGTCTCGGGGTCGCGCGGGCGTCCGCGCCCTCGGGTGGCGGTCATCCGAGGGCTCCGTCCAGCCAGCGGGCGAGCTCAGTGGGGCCGCCCTTGCAGGCCAGGTGGGCGTCCGGGCGTACGAGCATGGCGAGCCCGCTCGCGGGCCCTGCGGCGCGGAGGCTGACCACCTGGTCGCCGAGCCGCTGCCGGGCTGCCTCGAAGGCGGCCTGATCGCCGAGCACGGCCCACTTCCCGCGCAGCTCGGCGTGCAATCGTGTGCGGCTGCCGTCGGGGCGTTCGCAGGCCAGGTCGCCGATGCGGTCGCCGGGGCGGGGCTTGCGACCGCGCCCACCGAGCGGGCCGCGACGGTAGCTCACCCAGAGCTGGGAGGTCGTGTACGTGGTCCAGCGCTGGATCCATGCCTGGTTGAACACCCGCATCAGCACCTGGTCGCGCAGGAGGCGGCCGAGCGGGCTGCCGGCGATGTTGACCTTGGTGGCGGCGGTGCTCCCGCGCAAGACCTGGGTGGCCAGCGGGCGGCGTTCGGCCTGGTAGGTGTCGAGCAGCCGCTCTGCGGCCAGCCCCTGCACGACGAGGGCCAGCTTCCAGGCGAGGTTCTCGGCGTCGCCGAGCCCGGTCAGCATGCCCTGCCCGCCGAACGGAGCATGCACGTGGGCGGCATCCCCGGCCAGCAGGATGCGCCCGTCGCGGTAGGTGTCGGCCAGCCGCCGGTGGACGCTGAACAACGACGCCCAGGTGACGTCGTGCAGACGCAGGCCGGTCAGGCCGGTGCGTTCGGGCAGGATGCGCTGCATGCGTTCGGCGATCTGTTCCTCGCCGGGTTTGTCGTCGCGGAAGGTGGCGTCGTAGGCGAGCAGCCGCCACTGATCGCCTGGCATCGGCATGGCGCCCAGCACGCCGTCGGGGTGCGCCCAGCCGCTGGTGCCCGACCGGTCAAGGCCAGTATCGGTGCCGACGTCGAGGCGTCCGTCGACCAGCAGGAACCGCTCGCTGACCTTCACGCCGGGAAAGCGAATCCCCGCCAGTTTTCGAACCGCGCTGGCGCTCCCGTCGCAGCCCACCAGCCAGCCCGCCCGGACGGTACTCCCATCGGCCAGCACCGCGGTGACCCCGGCCGTGTCCTGCCGCAAGCTGGTCAGTCTCTTGTCCCATTCCGGCCACCCGCCCAGCTCGGCAAACCGCTCACGCAGCCGCGCCTCGACCCTGGCCTGAGAGATCACCATCGGTGGAGCCGCGGTGCCCAGCCCTGGGTCGCCGAACCGGATCTTCATCATCGGGCGATCCCCCGCGTACGTGGTGATGGTCATCGCCCGCACCGACTCCTCCGGCAGGTCGCCGAGAGCATCCAGCCGGTCCAGCACCTCCGAGCCGCGAGCGTGCACGAAGTTCGCCCGGGACGTGGTGGCCGGGACCGCTGCCTTGTCGATCACGCGGACCGTGACGCCGTACTGCCGCAATGCGCACGCCAGCGCCAGGCCCACCGGCCCGGCGCCGACCACCAGAACATCGGTCTCCATGATCAGCCTTCAATTTATTAACGAAACGGGATCGTAAACATAATCGCGCAACTCCTCCGGTGTGTCCAGAGGAGGGCGCCTTGCTTCAGACGGCAACTCGTCGAGGGTGGGATATAAGAGGTCGCCTCTGTTGCCCTTGCGGGTGCGGCGCCTGATCCAGGCGTGCAGGGCCGGGCCGACGGCGACCGAGATGATGGCGGGCCACAGCAGCGTCGCGGACCCGCCCGTGGCCAGCCAGACGACGGTGAAGGCGACGAACACGGTTGCCCGGATGAGAATGCCGTGGCCCACCCTGTCCACCTGCCTGTATATCGGTTGTGGGTGCTGACGCTGGTCAGAGGAGGTAGCGCAGCCACAGGTACGGGGCGACCAGGGTGACGGTGACCGCCGTGACAATCAGGCCGTACTTGGTGAACTGCCAGAAGCTGATCGGCGTGCCGTTGCGGGCGGCGATGCCGAGCACGACGACGTTGGCCGCGGCACCGACCGCGGTGGCGTTGCCGCCGAGGTCGGCACCGAAGGCCAGCGCCCACCACAGCACGTCGTGCCCACCGTTGGCCTGGACGAGTTGCTCCACGATGGGGCTCATCGTGGCGACGTAGGGGATGTTGTCCACGATGGCCGACAGCGCGGCTGAGACGCCCAGCAGTCCCAGGGCGGTGGCCTCCGGTTGCCCGCTGGTGGCCGCGACGGCGGCCCGTGACAGTTCCTTGATGACGCCGGTCTCGACCAGGGCGCCGACCATGACGAACAGACCGGCGAAGAACACCAGCGTGGGCCACTCGACCTCGGCGATGGCCTCTTCGGTGGTCACCTTGGTCGCGGCCACCAGCACGCCCGCGCCCAGCAGCGCGACCACCGAGGGCTCGTAGTGCAGCACCGGGTGCAGCACGAACGCGGCCATCACCAGGGCGAGCACGGCCAGCGACTGCCGCAGCAGTCGCCGGTCGGCGATCGCCTCCCTCTCGTCCAGCGCCATGATGGACTCGGCGCGTTCGGGGTCGTAGCGGAACGACCGGCCGAACATCAGCCAGCACAACCCCACGAACACCGCCGTCAGAACGATGACCATCGGGGCCATGTGGGCAAGGAAGTCGTTGAAAGTCAGGCCCCCACGGCTGGCGATGATGATGTTCGGCGGGTCGCCGACCAGGGTGGCCGCGCCGCCAATGTTGGAGGCCATCGCCTCGGCGATCAGGAAGGGCGCCGGGTTGACGGCGAGCCGTTCGCATACCAGGAACGTCACCGGCGCGATCAGCAGCACGGTGGTCACGTTGTCCAGCAGCGCCGAGGCCACCGCGGTGATCAGCACCAGCAGCACCATCAGCCGGAACGGCCGGCCCCTGGCACGCTTGGCGGCCCAGATGGCGAGGTATTCGAAGACGCCGGTCTGCTTCAGGACACCGACGATGATCATCATGCCCAGCAGGAGGAAGATGACGTTCCAGTCGATCCCTGCGTGCCGGGAGAAGAACGCCGCCTCGCCCTTGGTGGCATGGATCAGCAGCATGATCCCCGCGCCGCCGAGCGCGGCCGCAACCCGGTGGACCTTTTCGGTAGCGATCAGTGCGTACGCGACCAGGAAGACCGCCACGCTCACCCACGCGAGCACGCTCATATCGGGAGCACCCGGTCCAGCAGTGCCTGCAGCGTCACCGCCCCGATCAGCCGCCGGTGCTTGTCGACGACGGCGACCAGCGGGCTGTGGGTGCGGGCCATCAGCGCGGCCAGTTCCAACACGGTCGCCTCAGGGTCGGTGACCGGGAGTTCGCGCGGCTGCCGTGGCAGGGCGTCGCGCACGGTGCGGCCGTGCAACTCGCGCAGGAAGGCGTCGGCGTGTGCCTCGTCCACCACCCGCGCCAGCGCCGGATCGTCTTGGCAGTAGCCCGGCACGGCCAGACGCAGCACCTGCGTGCCGGGCAGGATCGTGACTGGCGAGTCTCCGCCGTCGACCACGATGAGACCCGGCAGATCCTGCTCGGCCAGCAACCTGGCCGCGTCGATCACGGGAGAATCCAGTCGGACCGTAGGGAAGTCGGTAAGCAACTCTCGGGCGCGCACCGGCACATCCTTCGCTCAACGGGGACAGAACGTGCCGACCAGACTTCCCGGCTCACCTGTAGACAACGTATCAAGGCCTGTCAAGATCGCCGAGAGCGGGATCGGCAGCTCTCCGTCGGCTCTCGATGATGTGCGTGTTGGGGTCGGTGTCAAGAATCCGTCTATCCGGTTGACATCGTCGCTGCTAGGGTGAGCGGCGGTGCGCCGGGAAGTCTGGTCGGCAAGATCGTCTAGTGGATCCCGACCGGAGGCGTACGCACAGTGACTTCTTCTTCGCGGTGCCACTGATGGGCACTCTGTTGACCGCGTTCGCGGGCGTACTGCTGCTGGCCGTGCTGCTGTCCAGTCTGGCCCACCGCACCATCCTGTCCACGGCCGCGCTCTTCCTGGTCTCAGGGTTCGTGTTGGGCGATGGCGTCCTGGGCGTGGTCTCGCTCGAACCGGGTGACGAGCTGGTGGCCACGCTGGCCGAGCTGGCGCTGTTCACCGTGCTGTTCACCGACGGTATGCGGGTGGGCTGGCCGGAACTGCGCAGCGCCTGGAGGCTACCGGGCCGGGCACTGGGCTGGGGCCTGCCGCTCACCCTGGCCATCACCGCCGTGGGCGCGCACTACCTGATCGGGCTGGGCTGGGTTGAATCCCTGCTGATCGGCGCGATCCTGGCACCCACCGACCCCGTCTTCGCCGCCGCGCTGGTCGGCAACGAGAAGGTGCCACCCCGGCTGCGGCAGCTGCTCAACGTCGAGTCCGGCGTCAACGACGGCCTGGCGCTGCCGTTCGTCATTCTCTTTCTGGCCATCGCCTCCGGTTCTGACGACCTGCACCTGGGCGAACTCGCCCTGGAGCTTGGTCTGGGCGTGCTCATCGGGGTCGCCGTCCCCTGGGCGGCGATCAAGCTGGAGCAGACGCGCTGGTTCTCCGCCTCCACCCAGTATGAGCCGCTCAACGCCCTGGCCATCGGCTTGCTCGTGCTCGCCGTCGGCAAAGCCACTCACGGCAACCTGTTCCTGGCAGCCTTCTCTGCCGGCATCACCGTGGCCACCTTCGGACAGCGGCAGCGCGAGTCGTTCGAGCACTTCGGCGAGCTCATCGCCGAAGTTTTCAAGCTGGCCGCGCTGCTGGTGTTCGGCGCGCTCATCACCCCCGCGCTTCTCGGCTCGGTCGGCTGGCAGGGCTGGCTGTTCGCGATCGGTGCGCTGGTGCTGGCCCGCCCCATCGCCATCTGGCTGTCTTTTCTGCGCTCCGGGCTGTCGGTGCGCGAACAGGCGGCGGTGGCCTGGTTCGGGCCCAAGGGTTTCGCCTCCGTCGTTTACGGCCTGCTCGTACTCGCCTCCGGCATCACTGCCGCACAAGGCGTTTTCCAAATTGTGGCCGTCACCATCGTCCTGTCGATCCTGCTGCACTCCTCCACCGACATCGTGGTCGCCCGCACCTTTGACGATGAGCGCGAGGTCCCGGCCTGGTACGGCGGCGTCACTCGCCGCCTGCGCAGACCGGCAGGCGGCCCGGATTGAAGCACGCCTTCCTCGTGGGCGGGTTCCGCCCTCCAGCGCAGCTCATCGTGCTTACCTTCCCCATGATCATCCCGCTCCGCGGCGTTCATCCCCGTCGAGACGCCGACCGGCCAGGCAACCACCCCCTGCGGAAGAAGCACTCCGTCTGATGCATGGACGCACTTCCGCCTCTGCCGTCCGACGCCTGTGGACCCGGCGCCACGTCGTAGCGGCCATCTCCCTCGTAACCGGGTGTTCCGCCGGCGCGCTGGCCGCCGGAGCGTTAGTCACGGTCCTGAACGACTACCGGGCTACTCACCGGTACGTCGCCGCAGAAGTGATCGAGGAAGCATCCATCGTCGCCAACGTGACGTGGCAAGGTGAGAGCGGGGTACGGCACAGCGCGTGGGTGCGCCAACCGCTGGACCACATCTCCAGCGATCGCGCCCGAATCTGGGTCGACCGCGAAGGACGCCCGGCCCCGCGCCCGCCCGGCCCCACGGAGATCACTTTCGGGTTTCTGCTGTCTGGGCTTCTCGCGGGATGGTCGGCATGGCTGACGCTGTCGAGACTTCGCCTGCTGCGGCACTGGTGGGTGGCCAAGAAAGCGGTCAGGAAGTTGGACGAGCAATGGCGCGACCTGATCGATGAACATCGATCACCGCCCGATGCGCCTCTGTAAGTCCAGCCAGGAACCCGCCGCACTTGATCCAGTCCGGCCAGGACGCGCCCAGTTCACCGACCGAGCGCTGGAACGCCTTCGAGCAGGGCCGGTTAGCACATCGGTGCCGACGGTCGCTCGGGCATGGCCCAGACCAAGCGGGATGCCACCGGATAGGCGTCAGACACTCGGTCCGCCCGTAAGCCGCTCATGTGAGCAGCGGCAACGCCAGAAAATACGCCACCACCAGCAGGGCTGACGGGCCTCGGCTGAGCGGCATGCCACGGGCGAGCAGGGCCCAGATGAACCCGATGATGCCCACCATCGCCACGATGACGGTCGAGGCCACGGTGGGCGCGCCAGCGGTGACAAGCGCGACGATGGCGCCGCCCGCGAGACTGTTGCACAAGTTGCCGCCGAGCAAGGCGCCAACAAGGAGATCACCGTAACCGTGACGTTGAGCCCGGATCGCGGTGATCAAGATGGGAAGCGCAGCAGCGAACGCCACCAGCGTGAACCCGACCAGATCCGGCGAGGCGCCCGCCCGTGCGGTCACTTCGGAGGTGTTGATCACCAGGAGCTGCGCACCCACCAGCACCCCAGCCAGGCCGACAAGCGTCCGCGGCACCTCTGTTCTCAGGCGCGGCAGCTCGGCCGTCTTCAGGTAACCCGCGCTCTGCGCCGCCACCATGTCGTGCGGAGCCGCCCGGGCCAAGAGCACCAGCAGCACCACCGCGCTGATTAGCGCCACGGCCAGCGTGACGGCTGCCCCCCAGCTGAGCCCCTCCAGCAACGTGATCGCGAATATCGTGACCGCAGCCACCGACAGCAGCGCTTCACGCTGCAGCAGCAAGGACCGGATCATCAGCGGCGCCGTGAGCCCGCCGACGCCGAGGACCGCGGTCAGGTTGAGGATGTTCCAACCAACCAAACTGGCCGTCGCCAGCTCTTCATGTCCTCCGAGGCCGGCTGTAGCGGCCACGACAATCTCTGGGACGCTGGCGACCAACCCCATGACCACCACGCCCACCATGACCGGCTGCAGTCCGAGCCGACCGGCCAACCGGCCCAACCCCACCATCAGGTGATCCCCCGCGAAGGCGAGGATGACCAGCCCGAGCACGATAAGGGCGATAGGCAACAGCATCGACGTCCTCTCGGCAGGTCACCTCACTCCAATGGGCCACGCTGACCGGCGCGGCAACACCTCGACGCTATAACAGCAAGAGATCAATCGCACACTCAAAGTGACTGTCGTTTGCTGGATGAGAGCTTCCGCTCTGATGGGCTCATCGTGGGAGGATCACTCCATCGTTCTCTCAACGCCATCGGGTCGCAGGCACCAACGGTCGCTGCCACACGTTCCTCGCCACCAGGCCCGTACGGCGCCGGGCGAGAAGCGACCGCTGCGTGCCGGTCCAATCCGGCTCAGTGGCGCGTGGTCGGCGACGGCAGGCGTGGTGGTTGCCATCGCCAGGTGGCGTTGCCGTCGGCTGTGATGCCCTTGCGCCATAGCGATGCGGGCATCAGCCGGATCATCGTGACCATCGCCCGGTACGCGGTCGTGGAGGTCGTGCGGCCCCCGTCGGCGCGGGCGCCCCGGGCGGTGGCCTGGGTGCGCGGGCGGTGCTCGGCGTCGTAGCGGTGCAGCGCCGCCTCGATCGCGGGCTCGCCGGCGAGGGCGGCGGCGAGCACGACGGCGTCTTCGAGGGATTGCCCGGCGCCCTGGCCGCGATCTGGGCTCATCGCGTGCGCGGCGTCGCCGAGCAGCGCCGCCCGGCCATGGACGTAGGTAGGCAGCGGGTCCAAGTCGCAGATGTCGATATGGATCACTGCCTCGTCCGGGGTGGCCGCGATCAGCGCCGGGATCGGCTGATGCCAGGTGGCGACTCGGCGGGCCGCCTCGGTCTTCTCCGCCTCGTAGTGGATGCCCGGCTGATCGGCGGTGGTGACGTAGGCCCAGTAGACGCGGCCGCGGCTGAGCGGGTGGATCAGGAAGTAGCCACCGGGGCCCATGGTGACGCTGCCGGACAGCCCTTCAGCATCGGCATCGGCGTCCGCGACGCCCAGCCACGCGGTTCGGCCCAGGAAGCGCGGCGGTGGCGCGTCCGGCCACAGCAGCCGGCGTACCGTGCTGCGGATGCCGTCCGCGCCGATCGCCAGGTCAGCGGTGGCCTCGCCGCCGCTCCAGGCGACCGTCACCGTCTGTTGGTCGTGCCGGATGCCGGTGACCTCCGCACTGGTGCGCACCCATCCGGCGGGTACTGCCTCCAGCAGCACTCGGTGCAGGTCCGCGCGGTGGAAGGCGATTAATGGCGTCGGGTCGCCGGGGCGGGCGCGTTGCAGGTAGCGGCCGTCCGGCAGACGCAGGTTGCCTGCGGAATAGGTGGGCACGCCGGCCGCCCGGGCCTGCTCACCGACGCCGAGCTCATCGAGGGCGCGCATGGCGTTCGGCGCCTGGGACATGCCGGCGCCGATTTCGCGCAGTTCGGCCGCTCGTTCCAGCACGACGGCCTGCCAGCCGATCCGATGCAGGGCTACGGCGGTGGCCAGCCCGCCGATGCCGCCGCCGACCACGATCGCCCGTCTGGTCACGATGTCTCCTCCTCGAGGCCGGGGTTGCCGTCGGGGTGCAGGGGCGGCGCGTTGTCGAACACTTTGGCCATCCATTCGAAGGTGGTGTGCGCCTGGCGGATGCGTGTGGCCCGCTCATCGCTGGGGCCGACCAGGTCGAGGCCGTCTCGGGTGATGTCGAGGAAGGAAGTGATGCCGGCGATCTGCTGGCGGGCCACCACCATCCAGGCGTCGTCAGCCATCCGGTAGTAGACGGTCCGCTCGCCCGGCCGGGTGCGCCACGTCAAGAAGCCCATGCTGGTCAGCAGTCGCAGGTTGGAGGTCAGCGAGGCGCGGCTGGCGCTGATGGCCGCGCTGATCTGCCCGGCGGACTGCTCCGGCGGGTCGCAGACCATCAGCCAGCCCAGCACGCGTCCGGCGATAGGGGGTACCCCGTCGCGTGCCAGGTACATGGCCACCCGCTCCACCCACTCCAGCAACGGTTCCTGGTCGGTCACGCGGTGCGCCTCCTTCTCTTGCAGTTATTTCAGTATGCGCTAAACTCGCTGTATTGATCAAGGATACGCCCGCACGGGGGCGTACTGGTGGTGAGCCGGGAAGTCTGGTCGGCCTGCGACGTTCGCCGTCGCGGAAGAGGAGGAGGACTTTCCCGATGAACCGCGTTCTTTCCGCGCTGCTCGGCAGCGGCATCGCCGCGGGCGTCCTGATGCCGGTGCTGTTGTGGGCCGACGGCGCCACTCGTCCCGGCTACAGTCTCTGGCGCCACGGCGCCAGCCAACTCGGTACCGGCGAGCGCGCCTGGCTACAGACGATCAACTTCGTGCTCGGAGGGCTGCTGCTGGCCGCCTTCGCCATTGGAGTGCGCCGCGCTCTGCGCGGTGGGCGTGGTGCGACCTAGGGGCCGGTCCTGCTCGCGGCGGCTGCGGCGGGCCTGGTCGTGGCCGGGCTGGTACCCACCGATCCCGCGCTCGGCTACCCGCCCGGGCAGCCGGCCCAGACCGCTGGCGCGCTCAGCACCAGCGGCCTCATCCACCAGGCGGCCGGCTTCGCCTTGTTCGCCGGGCTGAGCGCGGCGGCGTTCGTGCTGGCCCGGCGCTTGGGGCAGCAGGGCCGCGCCTGGGCCGTCTGCTCGCGCCTGTCCGGCACCCTGATCATCGCCTTCGCCTTCGCCGCCGGTATCGCCTACCGCCTCGACGTCCTGGGCCTGTGGCGTCCGGCCCCCGCGGGCCTGCTTGAACACCTCTCGCTGCTGATCGGCTTTGGCTGGACCGTCGCCGTGGGTGTTCATCTCCTGCGCAGCCACGTCCCCGCAGGCCCGAGCACGCCTCCGGTAGGCGGCCGAGGGCCCGCCCAGGCTGGATGATGCGAGAGCGGGTCCCCGGGGGTCCGCCGGCGGCCTGCAGCCGCGGCGCGGGAGCCACCACCGGCAGGCTCCCGCTCCGCATGCTTTCCGACGGCGCGCAGCCGCAGCCGCTACCAGGGAGTGCCGGCGTGCTTGGCGGCATAGTGCTCGCGCCAGTTGTCGATGAGCGGGATCAACTGCTCGGTCATGTAGGCGTAGAAGTCCTTCATCTCGTGCAGGCGCCGGCCGGCGATGCTGTCCTCGCCCGCCGCGTCAATGCCTTCCTGGGCGGCAGCGCCCATGGTGGCCAGCATGGCGTTCTGCTGTGACATCAAGCTGGCCCAAGCGCCTGCGCGGAAACGATAGTGGTCACGGCGGCTGCCGGGGGCGGGGACCCGTTCGATGAGGCCGAGCGGGATCAATTGCTTGACCGCGGTGGACACCGCTCCAGAGCTGATGGACAGCTGCGCGCAGAGGTCGGCGGCGGTCATCGACTCCTGCCGGGTGTAGAGCAGCGCGGTCATCACCCGAGCGGTGGTCTTCTGCATACCGCCCTGCGCCAGGGTCAGCGCCAGCTTCTCGGCGGCCTCGCGCAGCCGCTGGTTGGTGTCCATGAGCCAAGCCTATCAAGTGCTTCGAATTCTCTGAGAATTTACAAATCTCTGAAAGTTCTATACGGTCCGAGATGTGGAGATCGCGCTCATGGCGGCCTCCCCGACGTCAAGGAGACCCAGAGTGAAGCCCAAGAACCTGGTAGCCGGCGTCCACGGCATGACCGGCCAGGCATGGAAGAAGCACGCCAACCCGTGGAGCGTCTGGACCCGCTTCGCCGCCATCCCCGCGTTCGAACTGGCCGTCTGGAGCCGCGAGTGGATCGGCTGGTGGTCACTGGCCGGCGTGGCCCTCGTCGCCGTCTGGCTCTGGCTGAACGTGCACCTGTTCAGCCCGGTCGAGCCGACCAGTTGGGCCGCGCGCGGCATCTACGGCGAGCAGCTCCACGTCGAGGGCAAGGCGCCGGCGGCGCACCGAATGGTGCTGCGGCAGCTCATCGTGGCTGGCCTGATCGGCTTCGCCTTCATCGCCTGGGGGCTGATCGCCCTGGAGATCTGGCCGCTCGTGCTCGGCACCACGCTGACCGTGCTCGCCCAGCTGTGGCGGATCGACCGCTACGGCCTGCTCTACGAACAGCACCAGAGCCAGACCCTGTGACGCTGGGACCGCCGCTGGTCCTCCGGCAGGAACGGCCGCCAGGCAGGGTGTGTCTTCCCGGGCTCAGCCGCAGAGGATTTCGGTCAGGCGCTTCTCAGCCTGATAATCGCCCGCTAGTCCAAGGCTCCGCTGGTGTTGACGAAGCAGCTCGGCAGTTCGGGAGGCCTCGTCGCGCCTGTTGAGCCGCAATTGCAGGCGAATGATCCGGAAGTATGTTTCCTCGGTATCCGGGTCGAGCTCGCGCGCACGCTCCAGTGCGGACAGCGCCTGTTCGTCGTCCTCTCCTGCCAGAAGCTCTGCCAGCTGAGCGAGAACGTCCGCCTGGGACCGGGTCAGCGGGTACCGCTGGTCCTCGATCCATTCCGCTGTCAGCCCTTCAGCAAGCCCGCCTGTGCATAGCCGAGCGGCATTCGAGAGAGTAGAGAGACGGTCTGCCGGCTCGGAAGCGGTTCTGATCTGATCGAGCGCTGCCTCGTAATCCCAAAGATCGACGCTGATCAGCTTGGGATCAAGGCGGTAGATTGCCGAATCCTTGGTGGTCGAAGCGCTGATGAACGGAGCACGCTTCGCCTCTGCGCTCCTGTAATCAGTGGCGGTGACCAGCGCGCTCCGGAGGTGGCGAAGGGCATTGTGGATGTCCTTGCCGAGATCGTCGGGCCAAAGCGCGGTGGCCAGCTGATCGCGTGTCACGCCGCTCGGGTGCAGTGCGAGATACGTGAGTGTGTTCAGCTGCAGCCAGCTCAGAGACAGCGGCTCTGATTTGTCGCGAACGTGGACGGTGGGATGCCCAAGGATTCTCAGGCGGATGAGGGCCGGCCCCGGCCAGTCGAGCCGGCTGCTGTCAGTCTCGGATTCTGCTTCACCGTCAACTTGCTCCGGGACTGCGGCGAGCTGCTGCACGTGAGCTGCAGCCTCCTCCGCCGTGACGTGGAACAGCTGCGCGCCCTCGAAAGGGGCAGACCCGCGACCTTCAGTGTTATCCACAACATGTGCACCGCTGACTTCACAGGTGATTCCACCTGGCCAGGGGCCCAAGAACATGGCTCCGACTCCTGCGCTCCGGGCCGATGTCAGGGGTGCCGTTACGTGTTCGTAGACCTCGTCGTCGAGTTCGGTGATGAGAAGCATGGCTGGCAGCGCTTCCCCCGGATCGTTCTCGCGCAGTTCCCCGACGCCGGAAGATTCGCGCTCGAGCACCATTCTCCTGCGCATGAAGAACGTCTCCTCGAAATGCCGCAGTGCATCCTCATGTGAGGTGGCGAACGATAGCCCCGGCAGTCCCGCGGCGATCCGGTAGAGATCGGCCTCGGGAAGCGAGAGGAGCTCTTCCGCCAAGGTTGTACAGATGATGATCTCGATCCGGTAGTTGCTCGACTGGCGAAGCAGATCGACGATCAGATACCGAATGACATCTCGTGCTCCCGGACCGGTGAGGCCTATGCCAGGACCTTCGAGGTCCAGGTGTATCGGCGAGCCGTCTGAGCCCTGTCCTATGTGGACCTGTTCGGGAACATCGATGGAGTACTCCTGCCGTAGCAGCTCACCATCAGACGGGATTGGCTCTTCCCGTTCGATGAAGGTCTGGCGGTGGGCACGGCGTAGCTCCCGGACGGCTGCTGGGGGTTCGGGCTCAGGAGTGATAGACACCGGTTCTGCGGATGTGGGTGGGATTCGACGGCGGCGTCGGTGAAGACGGCCGGCGATGAAGGCGGTGCTGATCCCGGCCACGTATGCCAAGGCCACCATCGAGCCCGATGGGAGCTGTATGGTCTCATCCGCTCTACGCTCCGGGGAGGACTGCGCGCTTGACGGCAGGGGAGCCCTGGATGAGGCAGGGCTCGGAGCAGCGGCGTGCGGTCTTTCGGCTGTTGAAGGCGTAGGGGAGACTTTGGGGTGCTTAACGGGGAGGCGAAGTTTCCAGCCAGGATGAACCAGCCCGGGACTCGTGAAGGTCTGTCCGTGCGGTTGTCGTGATTGGGCGTTGAGCTTCCAGATCTTCGGCCATCGTCGAGGCGTCCCGAGCTCTTTGTCGGCGATCTCCCAGAGAGAGTCGCCCTTCTTCACCTGATAGATCCGCTCCTCGTCCGGGGGATCGACGGCGGCCTGTCCGAGGGGATGCAGAGGTGCCATGGAAACCACCGGTGGCGGTGCTGCGGCGTTCCCCACGCCGGGGGCCAGGACAGCCAGCGAAGCAGAGGCCACCAGGTACGCGGCCAGCCGCTGCATCCCACGAAGGCCTGGGAGCCGAGGGACGATGCGTCGGCCCCGCACCCTGGCGATGATCTCGGTGATAACGGAGAAAGAGAACGTGGCCCAGGCGCCCCAGGCGACGACCTCCAGAGCCTCGACGAAAAGAGTGCCGTCGTCTGGCGCGGCCAGCATGTCGTTGATCTGTTGCAGGCTGGGCAGGTGGTCGGGCAGTGGGGGCCCGGCGACCTTGTAGAACAGGATGGGAAACCCGATCACCGCTGCGAGCAGAACGGCGGATGCCACCAGCGCGCGCACAATACGGAGCACCATCATCGGTTCGGCCCTTCGACTCCGGCTACGAGATCAGCGTCCGCGTGAGCGGTCACCGATACCGACGACACACCTACGAGAGATAGCAGCCACGTCTTTCTGGTCACGGTGACGGTGACGCGGACGGAGGTCGGACCAGAAATGGCGACACTGCCCCGGTGACCGCTGCTGGACAGGTGCGCTTGGGCAGCGCGCAGCGCGGCTCCTCGGTCGACGACGAGCTGGCCACCGCGATAGGCGGCGGCACGGTCGATCTGCCCCGCTCCAGCCCGGGCAGCCTCCTCGGCGATGCCGACCGCCTCCCATCCGGCGCGCAGCTTGTTGCCGACGTCGACGACCAGCCCGATGAAGAGCAGAAGCACAGTGATGAAGATGAGGGCGTACGGGGTGATCGAGCCCCGCTCGGGGTCTTGGGCGGCCACCCTTGGCATGCCTCACCTGCCTCTTCCGCGGTAGGGGTCCAATGGGCTTATGGAGGTGGCGTGCCGCTTGAGCTTTCCCGGTAGCCCGGGAAAGGCGAGATCCGCCAGAGGCACGGTGCACGAAACCGTCGCTGATACATCGGCCGGGATGCCGACAGGGCGGCTGAAGCCTTTCGTGTTCACCTTCACCGTGACCGCCGTGCAATTGACGCCTTGACTTATCAGGGATGCGCGGGCGCTGGCTGCGGCGTTGGTACTCGCCGCGGTGGCTGTACGAGCAATGGAAGCCTGGCGGGCGGCATCGCGAGCTGCGGCCTCGACGGCGGCTCCGGCCACCGTGATCCTGCCGACGGCAACACCGAACAGGATGAGCAGCACGATGGCCGTGATGGCGAGGATGGCTTCGACGGTAACGCTGCCCTGCTCGTTCATGTCGTCCGCCGAGGAGTGGTGAAGCGCTCGACGGGTCCGGCGGCTTCCTCGCTGATCTCGATCGAGGGCAGGAAGGGCACCAGGGACAGGGATCGCCCACGTACGGTGATCCGGACAGTGGTAGAGGTGCCGGTGCTGGCCGCGCTGATCGAGGTCAGGAAGCCGCTGGCGGTCCGCTCGGCGTACCGCTTGGCCACGCTGGCACCCGAGCTGTGGGAGGCGCCGTACGCCCGTGCCGCACGGACGCCTTGCTGCGCTGCGGAGAGTGCAACCGACTGGGCGAAGAACAGCAGGCACACCTGCATGCACGCGAGGATGGCGAGCATGACGACGGGCAGGGCGATCACTGCCTCGGCAGTGACGCTGCCACGATCGGCGCGAGAGATGTGCACCTAATCACCTGCACCTAGAGGTTGATCGTGTTCGCCTTATCGATGATCTTGGCGGTCACGATGCCCATGACGGTGATCGCGACCAGGACCAGCGCGGCGATGATGATCATGGCTTCGGCCGACATGGCACCCTTCTCAGGGTCCTTACGGGCACGGTCGAGGCGGTCCAAGAAGAGGGCTTTCCAGTAGGTGGCAGCCTCGTTCGGAAGGAACTTGAGCATGGTCGCTTCCTTTCAGCTCATGATGCGGTAGATGGCGGGGAAACAGACGAGCACCAGGAAGCCGAAGATCGACACACCGATCGCGATGGGCATTTCACCCGAACGGCTGTTGGCTTGGGCGCGGGCGTCGGCCAACGCGGCGGTACGCATGGACTGGGCCTTGGCGAGCAGCGTGCACATCACTCGGGTTCCTTCGGAGCCGGCGTCTTCAGCGATGTCGGCCAGCTCGGTCAGCTGGGATATGCCGACTCGTTCGCCGAGCGTGGCCAGGCCACGCCAGGGCTGTTCGCCGGAGCGCTTGGCCTGCTGAAGTACCTGGGCGATCTGGCCGAACACCCATCCGGTGCAGATATCCACAGGGGCTTGCAGAGCCTGGGGAGGACCTGCGCCCGCTGCACGTTCCAGCGCGACCATGTCGAGGTACGTTGCCAGAGCAGCACGGAACTCGCGGCGGCGTTCTTGAGCCTGGCGGCGGGCGCTGACGCCGGGGATCAGGGCGAACAGTACGGCGAGTACCACACTGGCACCTGCCGGGATGGCCCAAGGCAGAGGGAGTCCCGCAAGCGCGCACAGCAGGCTGAGCGGCACCGGGAACAGCAGCCCGATCAGCAGGAAGCTGACGCGTTGAATAGTGAAGCGGTCCGCGCTTATGCCCAGCAGCGCCAGGTCGTTGCGCGGGATCGGCAATTGAGCCAACCGTCGTCTGAGCCAGTCGCCGCGCGCCGGGTCAGGGCGTCCATCGAGGCGGGCGAGTGCGGCCCGTAGCCGAGGCGGGCCGGGCATCAGCTCGTGCATCACGATCAGCAGGCCGAGGGTGATCAGCGCTCCGGAGCCCATGGCCAGCACGCTCATGGCTTCCTTCCTGTGCCGTTGAGGAAGCGATGGCCGGAGGTGACGGTCCCGAGCCGGTGCAGCCAGGCCAGCGTGGCAGCGTAGAACAGCATCACGACGGCCAGGACGACCTGACCGAGCGGCGTGCCGTAAGGGGCGACGTACGACTTCTGGAAGATGGCCAGAGCGCTGAAGAGAGCGAGGATGGCGATGATCCACCGCACGGTGGTGCGGTGTTCGGCGCGGGCGGCCTCTACCTCCCTGCGGTCGGAGACGTCCTTGGCCACCAGTTCGGCGAGTTGCTGGAGTACTGAGCTGGCGCCCTTGCCACGGCGGCGGGCGACCAGAATGAGTGCGGCGGCAATACGGTCCCCGATGGGGTCGTCCAGTTCGTCGGCGAACAGACGTAGCGCTTCCTCGGTCGGCGTCCGACTGACACGGAGGCGGCGGGCCAGTGCCGCGACCGGAGCGCCGATGACCGGTGGCACGTTGCGGGCTGCACTGTGCTCGAGGGCTTGTTCCAAGGCCCGGCCGGCGACGAGCAGGTCCGCCAGCCGGCGGGTCCACAGCTCCAGGGCTTCCAGCCTGCGGATGCGCTCGGCAGCGGGACGGCCGGTCATCACCTTCGGCAGTGCGAACACCGCTGCCCCCGTCGCGACCGCAGCAACCGGCCAGCGGGTGAACACGTACACCGCGGCGGACACGCCGAGAGACAAGATGATCAGCCGGTAGTGGGCACGCGACGTCTCCCTCACGCCTGCCCAGCGCGAGGGAGGACGTACGGGTTGATCGTCAGAGGGGGCACGCAGAGCGACGATGATGCTCAGCGCGCCACCCAAGATCATGGTGGTGCTGACCCCGCCCAGCAGCGCAGCGGTGTTCATCGTGTCCCCCATCGCGCGGCGAGCGGATCGAGCAGAGCCGGATCGAAGCCGACAGCTCTGAGCTGGGGTAGGCACTGCGGGGTTATGTCGGGGACGGCGCGGCCGCCTGGGCCGGTGGGCCGGTAGACGTGGTTCCGGCTGGGCAGCTCGCTGTCGGCCGGAGGCAGGACCTCCAGGACCTCGGAGACGAATCGGGTGTTGGTCGTCGGATCCAGGCGCAGGTGGACGACGAGGTCGATGGTTTCTCCGGTGTTGAGGTGGATGACCGCCGGAGGGGTCTGAGCGCCGACGCCGCGCGTCCACAGCATGACGATCCGGTTGAAGATCTCCTCGGTGCCGTCGGCGTGGATGGTGCACATGGAGCCGGGATGGCCGGTGTTCATGGCCTCGAACATCGGCACGACCTCATCCGCGCGCACCTCACCCACGATGATCCGCTTGATGTTCTTGCGTAGCGAGTGCGGGATCAGGTCATTCAGCCCAATGGCTCCGGCGCCCTCGGAGTTGGCCTGGCGTGCCTGGAAGGCGATCACGTTCTGATGGCGATGGGGGAGCCGGTCGAGGAAGAGCTCGTAGTCCGACTCCAGCGTGGCCAGCCGCTCGGCCGGGTCGACGACTGAGGCCAACGCGCGCAGTAGCGTCGTCTTGCCCGCTGCGGTGCCGCCGGTGATGACGATGTTCAACCGGGCCAGGACGGCGGCGCGCAGGAACGCGTGCAGGCTCCGGTTGATGGTGCCGAGCCGCAGGAGGTCATCCAAAGTGACGTCGACGAGACGATGGCAGCGGATGCTGGCGCACGGGCGGCGGGTGACCGACATGGTGGCGCTGAGCCGTACCCCCACGCCGTCGTCGCCGTCGCCTGGCCGCAGCGCGGTGTTGAGCAGCGGGCTGGCGGCGGAGAACTCGCGTGGGCTGTAGCTCTTGTGCAGAGCCCACATCTGGATCATCTTGATCAAGTCGTCGTCGTTGCCGGCGACGGCGGGCCCGCGCTTGCAGGTTCCGTTGTGGTAGGTGATCCACACCTGGTCGCATCCGTTGAGGTCGATGCTCTCGACTCGAGGATCTTCCAGGTATGGCGTCAGAACCCCCAGCTCGAAGCGCTCATCGATCACGGCGTCGACGAGACGGCGTTGCATGGCGAAGCTGACCGGACTACCCGCGGCGACCTGGCCCTGCGCCCAGCGCTGGACCCTCGCCTGGATGACCTGCCGCGCCTCTTCCCGGTCCTCGGTGTCCTTGAGGTCGTCCGAGACCGCAGCCGTGATAGCAAGTACAGCGTCGCGAAACTCCCGGCCGTTGTCCTGCGGCTGCATCTGAGGGGCGACGGTTGCCGCGGTCGGCGGCCATGAGCTGGTCATAGGGCCACCACGTCCTTGGCCCTCATGACGGAGCCGAGTTGTCGAGTGCTGCGTATCAGCGCGGATCGGTGAAACGCCTTCTTGGCGCGGTTGCCATCAGAGAGCACGGCGGCAGACTTCGGGTCGTGGGGTATCCACGCCAGAACGGGCAGGTCGAACAGCGCTTTGCTGACCTCTTTGAATGTGTACGGGCCGCTGCCGACCACGCACAGTCCGACCGCTACATCGCTCCCGACCTGACGCCCCAGCGCATCCAGACGAGGGCGAGCCTGGGAGACGTGTCGCAGCGTCGGGTGCACCAGCATGACCACTCGATCACACGCCGCGATCAGGCTCATCGGGGTGTCGTATCGGCCGACCTGCCCCACGTCGACCACCACGTCCGCCGTACCCTGTGCTGCTTTGAGAACCTCTGCGATGGTGTCCCACGCGCCGTCGAGCTGCACCAGATGCCGAGGATCCCGGAGACCGGGAAGCAGCAGCCAGTTCCGCGCGTCCTGATCGAGCGCAATGACGTACCGCCACAAGATTGCCGGGTCGGGGTCATGCGCGGCCGCGAGCGCCAGCTCCAGCAAGCCACCCTCGTGGTTCTCCATGCTCCCCGCCAGGAATCCGCGCAGGACATCGCCACCCTGGGGATCGCACTCCGCCAGCAGCGCCCGCCCTTCCCACGCGTATGTGAGGGCCAGGGCGGTCGTGGTGACGCCGGGGGATCCGCCGGGGCTCATCAGCGCGTACATTGCCAATTCACGGCCTCCTCGGGTTGAGCGCCAAGGCGACCTGCCCGTCGGCGGCCAGCGCGGCCAGTCTGGGACCGTCGCTCCTGCTCACCAGGACGTCGATCACCATGAGCCCGTCGTTGTCCGGCCCCTTGGCCTGGTCCACCACGGCCTCGATGCCGGCGGACGTCTGCTTGACGGCAGGCACGGCCTGGCCCTCTGGCCGCAGTACGACGAGGAGCCGATCGCCCGGATGCAGCCCACGAGCCGGAAGGCGGCTCGGCTTGACCGCGATCGGAATGAGTTGCTGATCTCCTTGCGGCGTCACCTGGTCGGTGACCATGCGGGGCTGTACGAGCATGCCGCGCATCAAATCGGCGGCCGCTCGCATGCCGATCACCCGCCGCAGATCCTCACCTCGGACCGTCGCGACGGTCTGGTCCGCACCCACCGTGGCGGTGGTCACGTCATCGGCGGTTATCGGTTGTCCCAGTGCCACGTCGCGCGTCACCACCAAGACCGACTCACGATGGCTCATCTGGTTCACCGTGTGAAAAGCCAGCGCCGCCCCGCCGGCAACCACGAGCGCGCCCAACACCAATGCGCTGCGGCTACGTTGACGGGGCTGTCGCAGCAACTTGGGCACCTGAGCCGGCGGCACCTCACCGTTGACCTGGTGTGGTGCGTCGGGCTGAGCCTTGCGAGCCATTCACGAACCCTTTCCGACAAGCGCCGGGGCTTCCCCGACCCGCAGCGGGAACGTCGCAGAAGTGGTGATCGGCGCGAGAGTCCCCCCGGTGCCGCCCGATCCTGTCCATCTGGCCGCCCAGGCCATCGACACCGTCACCTGGTATCGCGATCCAGGAAGTCCCGCACTGGACTGCGTGAACACGTGGGTGCAGTCGATGTTCTGGTCATCCGGGGACTTCGCCTGGTTGTACGGCACGCCAGGTCCCGAGCAAGTGAAGGTCGCCTGGCCCGCCCCTGGCCGGATGGTCAGCTTGGCCGGTGTCGCGGTGACCTCGGCCCAAACGGGTCCAGCGGTGGCCTTCTTGCTGATCGCGTGCCATTGGCCGGGCTCGGCCCAGAAGAACTGCCGCAGGCCCACGTACCCGTTCCTGCTCCGGGGTGGAGCGGTGACGATCTTGGGAGCCGGTGGTGTGAGCAGTCGTAGTGCCTGCCGCATGAGCATCTCAGGGATAACCGCAGGAGCACCCGGATCTCCGGGCGTGACGGCGTTGAAGATGTTCTGCTGGCCGGCAGGCCCTTCGGTGCACTGAACATAGCTGATCTGCCCTGGCCCGGCGATGCTGTGGCAATCACTGAAGGTGCTGCCCCCGCCAGCGCTGGCACCTTTGGCGGAGCCTCCCGGTCCGGCTTCCCGATGGATGCCATAGGTGACCCAGTCCCCGCCCATACGGGTCGCCCCGTTGTCTCCTGTCGGCGGTCCGGCCAGCAGGATCAGCGTGACGGCGACTTGCATGTCGTCCCTTTCATGCTCAGCCCTGTCAGTCGCCACCGCCCGTCCTCGGAACGTTCCAAAGCCGCTGTGACAGTCGTCGTGGTCTTGGTATCCGCGGTCTCGGGGATCAGCTTGTGCGTACGGCGATCAGCCATGGCGGCCCCGGACATGTCCAAGCAATCGGTGACTTCGGCGTACTTGCCGCCAACGCGCACCTCCTTGATACGGGGGACGGCTTGGCCGTACGGCTCCCGCCCTTGCTTGACCATGTCCCGGACGCCGTCGACGAGGTGGTCCAGATAGCCGCCCTTCACATACGGCTTCAGCAGTTCCCGTGCCTTCTCGGGTGACGATCTGCCGGCCTCGGCAAGGACTGACCAGTAGGCCGAGTACGTCTCCACGATCACGTCATGCGGCCCGGTCGGGGACGGCTTGGGAGTCGGCGCAGCGGTCGTGGCGCGTGGCGGCAATATCGACGGAGTCGCCGCTTGGCACCCTGCAATCGCGATCGGCGCGAGCAGGAGCGCCACGGCGCGACCACGAATCACCACAACCATTCGCATCTTGACTCCAAGCAATTACTCGAACGCGAAGAGTAGCGTATGGTTGAGCAAAGCCGTGATCAAGGCTCCGGGCAGCACATTCTCTGGAACATGACCAACTTTCGCTCTACGGAGGAAGGACTGGAGCGGATTCGCTCCACATTGGCTGTCCTGCGGCCGAATCGATGGTCATTGTTCCGAAATGAGCCCTGTGCGGCAGTCGGTGGAGGACGACAATCAAAGACGGCGAGGGCACGCAAGGTGATGACCATGGACTGGCCGGCACGCATCCGGGATGAGCGTCAGGCGCGTGACTGGGACGTGCACAGCACCGCCCGGCGCCTACGGGAGGCCGCCGGAGACGAGTCCCTCCCCGATCACGATTCGCTCGTCCGTGCCATCCGCCGCTGGGAGTCCGGCAAGGTCGCCACGATGACCGAGCGCTACCGGCTGCTGTACGGCCGCATCTTCTCCCGTGATGTGAGAATGCTGTTCGGCCCCCGTGAGAACAATCAGGAAGAAGACACTTCGCGGGAAGAGGCAGAACCCACGAACCGACGTGACGCACTCAAACTGGGCCTGGCCGCCACGCTCGGTCAGGTGCTGGGTGAGGCTGCCGACGAGGCGTTGGAGTTCACCCGCCGTGCGAACACCTCCGCCGTCGGCCGCGGCACCCTGGACCACCTCCACACCGCGGTCTGTGACATCGCAGGTAGCTACTTGCGGCGTTCCCCGGCGGCCCTGTTCCCTGTGGCCCGCCTGTATCGACGCAGGGTGGACCAGCTCATCGCGGGCCCCCACACCCTCAAGGAGCAGCGGGAGCTGTTCGTTTACGCCGGGTGGTTGTCGGAGATCCTCGCTTGGCTCGCCCACGACCTGGGCGACCCCATGACCGGCGAGGCGTACGCCATTGACTGCTTCGAGCATGCCGACCAGGCGGGACATGACGAGCTGTGCGCCTGGGCGGCCGACGCGATGGCCTCCATCGCCCTGCACGCCGATCAACCGTCACGCGCCGTCTCGGCCGCGCTGCGCGGCCTCGACCGCGTGCCCACCGGTCACCCGCTGGCGGTACGGCTGCACGCCCAGGCATCCCGCGGCCATGCCCGGCTCGGCAACCGCGACGACTTCCAAGACAGCTACCAACAGGCCAACGACCTGTGGAACGCCCTGCCGGCCCGCACTCCGACCCGGCCGGACGGCATCGACACCGGGCCTCTGGCCGCCTACGCGATGACCACCTACACCGCTTCGTCCTACCTCTGGCTCGGCGATTACGAACAGGCACGTCACCATGCCGAGCGTGCAGTCCGGGCCCACGAGGCGACACCGGCCGGCCAGCGCTCGCTCAGCCGCGAAGCGATCGCCCGCCTGGACCTGGGCATCGCGCTGGCACACCTCGGCGCTCTCGACGAGGCGGTCGCGCACGGGGTGCGTGCACTGGGGTCACCTCGGATGGTCACTTCGGTACACGCGCGGGCGGCTGACCTGGATACCGTCCTTGTCGCGAAGTATCCCGGAACCGGCCAGGCCGCGGAGTTTCGGGCGGCTCTGGTCGCCACGCGGGTAGGAACGACACCATGAGCGAGCCTGACGCCGCCCCCGCCCGGCGCGAACTCCGTATCCGTAAGCCGTACTTCGATTTGATCGCCTCAGGGGTCAAAACCGTGGAGGTGCGGGTCGCGTACGCCAGGATGCACAAGATCCAGCCCGGCCAGGACCTCGACTTCGTCTGCGGTGAAGAGCGGTTGCCGGCGCAGGTCGTCCGGGTGGCACGGTACACCTCCTTCGAGGAGATGCTGGAGAACGAGGACCCGATTGCAATCGGCGGCGACCTCGGCAAGAACCCTCAGGAACTGCTCGCGGTCATCCGGAGCATCTACCCACCGGAGAAGGAACGCCTTGGCGTCCTCGCCATTGGCGTGCAGAGGTCCGTCCTTTAACCCCGCAGATCGGCATGATCAAGCTGTTCTGCATTCGTGGAGAGCGCTTGACGGACAGTCCTGCCTGGGAACTTCTCTGTCCCTGTGAGGACAAGGGCAGGTCGGGGTCGTGTCCGTGAGTGTCCGGCATTGCCATCCTGCCGTCCGGGAGCAGGGCCGCTTTGCTAGACGAGATGCTTTCACCATTGCGCGAACCCACACCCTGTCTCGTTTCCACTTCGAGCGAAGAATCGATAACTCCGCGTAGCGGAGCCTGTCTCATTGCCGTCATTCGAGCCGCCGGAAACGGGCGGTGAGCAGCATGTACTCGGAGATCGGCAAGCGGGTGACGATCGCAGACGCGTTCCACAGTCATTGGCAAACCCGCGCTTACAAGGATCAGCTCGTCGGACGCGAGGGCGTGATCGTCGCAGTGCTGCGCGATGGGAACGTCGCTTTGGTGGAGCTGGACGAGGATGGGCTGCCCTTCCCCGCAGGCGTGCGCCGATGGTCCTTCCGCTGGGATGACCTCCACGTAGAGAGTGCGGCGACCGCGCCCGATCGACCTGCCATCAAGTACAGGGCAGGCTTCACCTGGAAGAGGCGGCAGGCCGTCCAGCACGCAGTGCCATCAGGGAAAGAGATTGCCCTGTGCGGGCAGACCGCTCGTCCGCTGCCGATCTGCGGTTGGTCACTGACTTTCTCGTTGACCGTGGACCGGGCATGCCCGATCTGCGTCCAAATGGCGGAAGCGGCTGGTCAGCGCGATGATGCGAGAGACGTCCTAGTCTCTTAAGGAGGTCCGCTCGGTGACAGCCGCACGGTGGTGACCTTGTACTGCAGGCACGACGTGACCCTGTCCGCGAGGCCGGAGGTGAGGGTTGGCACCGGACAGGCAGCCGGCGGGCGGCAACGCGATCATCGCGCTGGAGCGCTGGCCCCAGTGGTGTTCGTGGCCAGTTCGGCGCCGAGCTGCTTCACGATGGCGCGCGCGGCGGATTTGCGCAGATTGGTGTGGACTGGGTCGTATCTGATCAATCGGATGCCCACGTTCCGCCGAGAGCTCGAATGCGGGATCAGCGGTCTGAAGTGGGTGGAGTACGACCACTTCGGCGAGCTGCTGAAGCAGCCGCCCGCCAGCCGGAAGTCACCGAGGCGGGTGCCGTTCACCCGCCACTCCACGAGCTCGTGGACGTTGCCGCAGCAGTCGTGGACGTCGTGGCGGGACGCCCCGGGCGGCCGGCTACCGACGGGTTCGACCTGGTAGTCGGTGCGCCTGCCGCCGTAATAGAGGTTCGCCCGGTCGGGTGTGGGCCGTTCCGGTCCCCACGGGTAGTGCTTGTCCAGCGCCGCGCACCCGGCGAGGGCCAGCCATTCCGCCGGCGTGGGGACGGCCCACACCCACGGCGAGCCCGGGTCCAGCTCGACACAGCCCATGATCAGCTCGTGCAGGAATGTGCGCAGTTCGGCCTCGGTGCTCCGGCTCCCGGTGCGGGGGAGATCGATGATGTACGGCTCCTTGAGGGCGGGTAGGCGGAGGGACCGATTTGGGAGGACGGTGGCGGCTTCCGCGTTCTTGAGGGGGAAGCACATCGCCTCGAATTCGTAGGGGCACACGCCGTCGATCTTCGGAATCGGGACGATTTCGGTCTGGAACGCGGTTGGTGCCGGGGCGAGGCGATGGGACGCCAGGGACTTCGCCTTCCTCACCGCCACCCGCATGTCCCAGGCCGTCTTGGCGGGAAGGCCTTGCTCGTGGGCTTCCACAGCGTGGCGGATGGCGGACCAGAGGGACAGGTCATGGGGGACGACCTGCTGTAGCCAGCGCATGAACGTGTGGAATCGGTCGGCGTGCGTCCCCGCCCATTGGGCGAAGTGATCGAAGATGTTCTCGACCGGCCACGCGGAGGCCTCCGCATCGTGCTCACGCAGGAACTCCTCGAAGAGCACCTCCCAGGTTCGCCGAACCAGTTCCAGGTTCGACGATGGGTCCATCAGGATCTGTCCAGTCTGCTTGACGAGCCACTGAAGGTCGCCGGGGCGTGCCCGGTAGAGGGTCATGTCCGCGGCCAGCACCGCCCAGAAGTCGGTGGCGGAACGTACTGGTATGGAGAGTCCGCGGAAGGCGGTCACCAGCTCGGCGGTTATCCCGGATTCCGTCAGGTAGCCCAGGGCCGACGGCAGAGCGGACAGGCCCTTGTCTGACCGGACGGGACCCAGGCCGCGAAGGATGAGCTCGGAGGGGCCGAGGCTCTTCTGTGGCTCCTTCTCCGTGTCCTTGGCGTGGGTTCTGGTGCGCGGCTGGTCGAATTCGATCACCCATGTGTCAAGCTTGATGCGCAGGTCCGCGGCTTGGGTGCGATGAATCCCCGGCGTGCTGCCGACTCCATTACGGAAACCTCGGGAAGGTGCTTCGGGTTTGGGGGCGAGAACTTCGGTGGTGGGCAGTTCGGGGAGAACTGTCGAGTCCGCGGTGGCCTCGTCCTGCATGGATGTCGGCGAGAGCATCGCAACGGAGGTGCCGGATCTGGCGATCCGCTTGGCTCGGGCCACGTTCTCCCATGCATGCATCCACTGGGCGATGTAGTCGGGCGGCACGCCGCAGCCTACGACGAACGCATGGAAATGGCGCTTGCTCGGCACCACGGCACCGCTAGCGATCTTGTGCGTGTGCGATTTGGACATCTCGTACCTGACGTGGCTGTGGATCTCCCTGACCGACCTTCCCGAGACGGTGTAAAGCTCGACCTGGAGGCGCTTCAACGCGTCCTCGGAGGTCACGGCCGCGGGATCGAAGTCCAGTTCGGTCTGCAATTTGTCGCTGTCGTCCACGCGGTTTCCTGTCCACGATCGTCCACGGGAATCCACAGACTAGACAAAAACGCCCACATGCGCGTCAGTGTCGTCCAAACCACTTCCAGGCCGGCGGTGGCCGCGGCTTCTCTGGAGGCGTCACTTCAACGACAAGGAGGCGATATGACCGAGCAAGGCCCGGACGCGGCACGCTACTGGCGGATTCGGATCGTTCTGGAGGTCCTCAAGACGGGGTTCTGGCTGCTGTTTTACGCAGCGCTCTGGAACGGCTGAGAGCGGATTTGGGGAGCAAGGTCACGCGGGCGGCAACCTAGTTGACGAAAAATACGTGGTAAACAGCCACGTGGAGCGATGGCCTACCTGCCCCTTTGACAGCCTCACATGGCGCACCGCCGAGCGCCTGGCCTTACGGGCGCGGCGCGGTGTCAGAGGCTGTCCGAATAGGGTTTCACGGTCGCCGATCTCGGCGAGGCCCAGGTCAAGAAGGCTGTCATCGACCATCACGACGCGTCGTGATGGTCGATGCGCCACAGCAAGCTCGGCAGCCGCCAGTTTCGCCAAGGTGTGCCGCCACCATCAGGCGCAGAGCTGCCGCAGGCCTCCTGGCCTGGGCATCAACCCGCCATCCCGCTGGAGCCTGCCTACCTGGGCATATAAGCGGAGTTCTACGCTTCAGCGGCAGTGCGTTGGGCCTGGCCGGGGAGGGCTGGTCAGGGCTCATGTGGGTAGCGGCCTGGATGCGAGCGGCTTTGACCTCGCCTGTGGGGTGGTGATGAACGCCTGGACGCTCGTATACGACGGTCTCGATCTTAGCCGAGAGGGGCTGAGAGAGGCGCTGTGCACGCTCGGCAATGGCAGGTTCGCCACCCGGGGCGCCACCCCGGATGGTGAGTCGCGCACGCCGGGCACGTACGTGGCGGGCTGCTACGACCGCCTCGACTCCGAGGTCGCCGGACGCACGGTGACGAACGAGGACATCGTCAACCTGCCCGACTGGCTGCCGCTGACGTTCGCCACGCCAGGATCGGAGTGGTTCCGGCCCGAGCGGGCCATGCTGCTGGCCTACCGACACGAGCTCGATCTGTGGCACGGTGTGCTGGTGCGCGACCTGCGCTGGCGCGACGGCGAGGACCGGGTCACGCGAGTGCGGCAGCGCCGCGTCGTGTCGATGGCGGACCCGTACCTGGCGGCCCTGGAGACCACGTTCACCGCCGAGAACTGGTCGGGACCGATGCGCGTGCGCGCCACCCTGGACGGCCGGGTGGCGAACCAGGGCGTGGCCCGCTACCAAGACCTGCGCGGCGACCACCTCACCGGGCACGCCACCGGCTCCGAGAACGACGTGGCCTGGCTGACGGCGAGCACCCGGAGCTCACACATCACCGTGGGACTAGCCGCCAGGATCGACGCGGATGTACCTGGCGCGCAAGTATGTCCAGGCCTCGACCACGTCTCCTCCGAACATGTGCTCAACCTGGCTCGAGGCGATCCCACTACGCTCACCAAGATCGTGACGTTGACAACCTCGCGCGACCCTGCCAGCCACGATCCTCTCTCGTCGGCGCTCAGTCGTGTATGCCACGCGCCATGCTTCGAGGAGCTTCTGGCCCGTCACGCGGCAGCGTGGGAGTGGTTGTGGGGGTGCGCCCGGCTCGACGTGAGCAGCGCAAGAGTGTCGCAAGCCGTCCGCCTGCACATTTTCCACTTGCTCCAGACGCTCTCCCCGCACACCGCCGACCTCGACGTGGGCGTGCCCGCCCGCGGCCTGCACGGGGAGGCGTACCGGGGGCACGTGTTCTGGGACGAGCTGTTCGTGCAGCCGTGGCTGAGCCTGCGCTTCCCCGAGGTCTCCCTCGGCCTGCTGCGCTACCGCTGGCGGCGGCTGCCGGAGGCCAGGGCCGCGGCCAGGGCGGCCGGGCACGAGGGCGCCATGTTCCCGTGGCAGAGCGGCAGCGACGGCCGGGAGGAGACCCCGGCCCTGCACCTCAACCCGCTCTCCGGGCGCTGGCTGCCCGACCGCTCGCGCCTGCAGCGGCACGTCGGCCTGGCCATCGCCTACAACGTGTGGCAGCACTTCCTGGCCACCGGCTCCATGCCGGCCTGGTGCGCGGAGCTGCTGATCGACATCGCCAGGTTCTTCGCCTCGCTGGCCGTGCCGTACGGCGATCGCTACGAGATCCGCGGCGTCATGGGGCCCGACGAATACCACGACGCCTACCCCGGCGCAGATGTGCCAGGGCTGGCCAACAACGCCTACACCAACGTCATGACCGCGTGGCTGCTTATGCGCGCCCGCGACACCGCCGCGCTGGCACCGGACCTGAGGCCCACGGCGGACGAACTGGCTCGCTGGGACGACGTCAGCCGACGCCTGCGGGTGGACTTCCACGACGGCGTGATCAGCCAGTTCACCGGCTACGGGGACCTGCTGGAGCTCGACTGGGAGCGCTACCGCGGCGTGCGGCGCCTGGACCGGGCGCTGGAGGCCGACGGCGACGACGTCAACCGCTACAAGGCCTCCAAACAGGCCGACACCCTCATGCTCTGCTACCTCCTGACCGGCGACGAGCTGACCGGCCTCCTGGAACGGCTCAGCTACCCGGTCGGACGCGGGCTGATCTCCCGTACCGTCTCCTACTACCTGGCCCGCACCAGCCACGGCTCGACGCTCAGCGCGGTCGTGCACGCCTGGGTGCTGGCCCGCTTCAACCGGGCGCAGTCCTGGAGATTCTTCACCGAGGCCCTCTACAGCGACATCAAGGACGTCCAGGGCGGCACCACCGCTGAAGGCATCCACCTGGGCGCCATGGGGGGCACCTTGGACCTCCTGCAACGCTGCTACCTGGGCCTGGAGCTGCGGCCGGACGGGCTGCGGCTGGATCCGCTGCTGCCCGGCCGGCTCGGGGTACTGTCCATGCCGATCCGCTACCACGGGCGCCAGATCTTCATCGACGCCGACCACCACGAGGCACGCGTGAACGGCACCGTGCGCCGTACCTACACGCGAGGAGACACGATCATGACTGGCACCGGAGATCTCGGACGCGGCGACCAGGACCGTCCGCCCGCGCAGGGTCCCGCGATGGCCAACCCGACGATGGAGGCGCTGGACCCGGAGGAGTGCCTGCGGCTGATCTCGCCGGGCGGGATCGGGCGGGTGGCGTTCAGCGGCTCGCGCGGGCCCACCGTGCTGCCCGTCAACTACAAGCTGCACCACGGCGTGATCGTCTTCCGCACCGCGTCCGGCGGCCCGATGGATCAGGACCTGCGTTCGGGGCTGGAAGGGGTGGACATCAAGATCGCGTTCGAGGTCGACAAGATCGACGAGGCCAACCGCGAAGGGTGGAGCGTCCTGGTGCAGGGGCCCGCCCATCACCTGACGGCGGAGGAGGTTGAGGAGGTGGCCGACGCGGGCGTCACGCCCTGGGCGGGCGGCGAACGCCGCCTCTACATCCGCATCGTCCCCCATCAGATTGCGGGCCGCCACATCCACGGCATGTAGCCACTGACCTGAACGGGGCGCGCCCGCCTAACGCTGGGCGGAGAGCCAGGTCCTTGGCCATGCCCGCTGGGGACTTATGGCCCTGGGGTCGTCAATGGCGCTCAAGGTGGGATGAGGAGAAGAGAGGAGACCGACGTCACACTGCTGGCTGTCAGCTGGCACAGGCGCGGGGGCATCTGTTCGCCTTAGCCAGCTAAGGATTTCCCGTCATATTGTGCCGTGGGGCGTGGTGCGGGAGTGAAAGATCTGCCGCCTGGCTGCGAGCCATCAGCTGCAACAGAGAGTCCGGCCGGCCTGAGGTGGAAACATGCGGCAGCTCAGCGCGTTGGACGCGCAATTCCTCAACTTCGAGACCACCACCAACGTCGCGAACGTCGGCGGACTGGCCGTGCTTTACAAGGACCTGTCCAGGGAGAAGGTCCAGCACAGGCTGGCGGAGCGGATGGCCGGGGTTCCGCAGCTACGGCAGCGCCTGGTCCGCGTGCCTCTCGGCCTGGACCACCCGTACTGGGCTGACGACAGTGAGGTGGACCTGAACTATCACGTCCAGGAGCTCACGCTGCCCCCTCCTGGTGACGATGTGCAGCTGGGCAAGCAGGTGGCCCGCCTGCACGAGGGTCGGCTGGACCGAACTCGCCCCTTGTGGGAGATGTGCCTGATCCACGGCCTGGCTGGCGGCCGCTGCGGTATCTATACCAAGGTCCACCACGCCGCCGTCGACGGGCTGACAGGGGCGGAGGTGCTTGCCGCGCTGATGGATGGCCCATGCGGCCCTGCCGGAGATCCCTTTGGTCGCAGGCGTGCCGTTTTCCGTGCGCAGCCAGGAGGGCATGAACGAGGGCAACCAGGTCACCATGATGATTACACAATTGCCCACGCACGTGGACGACCCCTGCCGACGGCTCGAACTCGTGAGCGAGGCGATGCGGCAGATCAAGGAACGGTTCGCGCTGACGCCCGCATGCTTGCTGCGTGACCTGAGCGAGAGCCTGCCCGCCGCCCTGAACGGCCTGGCCGACCGCGCTGCGCTTGATCTTCTGGGGCGTACGGTGCCGCCTGTCAACGTGGTCGTATCCAACATTCCGGGCCCGCAGTTCCCGCTACGGATCGCCGGAGTCAGGCTGCTGGCGCACTACCCGGTGTCCGTGGTCACCGACGTGAGCGGCGCCGTGAACGTCACGGCCTTCTCCTACAACGGGCGCCTCGACGTCGGGTTCACCGCCTGCGCGGAACTGGTTCCCGACGTCTGGACCTTTCCCGGCTACCTGCGCGAGGCCCTGTACGAGCTCAGTCCAAGTCCGAGGAGGGCAGGGCGGGCCTGAGTCACCGATAGGCATGGCTCGACGGGGTCGACGCCGCACCCGATCGGCGAGCCGACGTGTCTGAGGACCAAGGTCACCCCCATCCGGGACTTCGTGCCCGGGTGTGGTGAGTTCCGCTGTCGCGAAGGTGGAGTGGAGAAACCTGACACGTGAAGGTGAGGCGTGATGGCAAGTCACATTGTGGTCGGTGTGGACGGGTCCGCACCCGCGACCGCGGCGGTGGAGTGGGCCGCCGCCGACGCGCAGCGCCGAGGTCTGGCTGTGCGGATCGTGCACGTGTGCGAGCAGTGGCCGCACAGCGAGAGCACCGAGTACTGCGCCGGTGCGCTGGAGGCCGCCGCTGGACGAGCCCGTGAGCTCGCCAGGAGCATGCAGGTCACGACGGAGATGCTCAAGGGCAATGTGATCGATGATCTGATCGCGGAGTCGAGGTCGGCGGACAGCCTGGTGGTGGGCAGCAGAGGGCTCGGCGGGTTCGCCGGGATGGTGCTCGGCTCGGTCAGCATGGGCGTGGCCGGGCACGCCGCCGGACCGGTCGTCGTCGTCCGCGCCCGCAGCACGCTGCCGCATGACAGGGTCGTGGTGGGCTACGACGGCTCCGGGCACTCGGAGGCGGCCATGGCTTATGCCATCGAGCAGACCAGGGCTCGAGGGGCGCAGCTGCATGTGGTGTCCGCGTGGCAAGTGCCGGCGTTCTCTTCGTACGCGGTCACGTACAGCAGTCTGCTCGAGGACATGGTGCGGGAAGAGACGCGCACGGCGCGAGAGCGGGTGACCCCCTGGCGCGAGGACAATCCCGATCTTGTCATCACCGACGAGCAGCCGTGCGAGCACCCGGTCAAAGCGCTGACGGATGCGGCCCGGACAGCCGATCTAGTCGTGGTGGGCTCACATGGGATCAGTGGGTTCGCCTCGGCGGTGCTGGGTTCGGTCAGCCACGGCGTGCTGCACCATGTGACCTGCCCAGTCGCGGTGGTACGGCCGCGCACGAAGGAGGAACCATAGCCGTCGAATCGCTTGCCGCCGAACAAGCGATGAGCGATGTCCTGATGGTGGTCAGGCCGGACGAGTCGCCGTTGATCGCCTGGGGCCGGGTACGCCGCACTGACGCTCGGCGTTTCCGGGCCACTGAAAGGCCGCTGAGGTGATCATCGGATCCCCTCAAAGACCGTGGATGCGGCGGCCCGTGATCTGGTGCGGGACGATGCGGATGTAGAGCTGACGCTCGCCGCCCGCCCATGAGGTGACATCGGCCTGGGTAGCCTTCTCCACCTCGTCCTCAGGCACGTGGTGGGCGGGGCCCTGGATGAGGACACTCCAGCCCTCCCTCTGGGCTTCGTCGATCCGGTCGATCTGGAAGCCGATCTTGATCTCCACCCCTTGCAGGCCGGTGCGCAGGTTCTGGTCCATGGGGCCGCCGTTGGTGGTGCGGAAGACGATGGCGCCGTCGTGGAGCTTGTAGTTCACGGGCAGCACCGTGGGCCCGTCCGGGCTGTTGAACGCCACTCGGCCGATGCCACCCGGGGCGACCAGTCGCAGGCACTCCTCGGGTTCGAGGACCTCCAGGACCGCGTCGGCCGAGCCAGATCCGGGGCCGGGCGGGCGATCGCGCCCACCGCCCAGCAGGTCCTCGATCGTCGTTTCAAGGGCGATGGCCAGGCGGGTCACCGTACCCGTGTCAGGAGTGCCCAGATGGCCTTCGAGGTGCTGGATGTATTCGGCGGACATGTCCGCCCGGTCGGCCACCTGCTCGGGAGTGAGGCCGAGCCGGTGACGGTGATAGCTGATGCGACGTCCGAAGTCTCCGGCGCCTGCCATGAGCGTGTCCTCCCTGGTCATGTCCAGGAAGCTACCCAGCAGCCCGTTCGGCGGACAGGGTCCTTCGGCCCTTACGGGACCAACCTCCGGCCCTGCTGTGGACAGGCGCAAGAGGGTCAGATGGAGAATGACGAAGGAGGCGCGTCATGATCATCGTAGGAGTGGACGGCTCCGTGAACTCGCGCGCCGCGCTGGAGTGGGCGGCCGACGATGCGTTCCGCATGCGGGAACCGCTGCGGATCGTTCATGCCGTGGACCGCTCGCCGTACCAGATCCGCAAATTCCCCCATGACACTTTCATGGATGTGCTGCAGCGCGAGGGGCAGAGGATCCTGCGTGAGGCGGAGGAACTCGTGCGCGAGCGCCAGCCCACCGTAGAGGTCACGACCGATGACATCGAGGGCGCGCCCGCCGAGGTCCTGCGCGAGCAGGCCAAGGACGCCACCGAGATCGTGGTCGGAAGCCAAGGGCTGGGCGGGTTCGCCCGCGCGCTGCTGGGCTCCGTCAGCCTGCACGTGGCCGGCCACGTGCTCTGTCCCGTCGTGGTCGTGCGCGGCGAGCAGCGGCTGGTGTACCGGGAGGTCGTGGCCGGGGTCGACGACTCACGGCAGTGCGAGCCCGCGCTCGCCTACGCCTTCGAGCAGGCGAAGCTGCGCGGGAGCACACTGCGGGTGGTCCACGCCTGGCAACTGCCGGTGCACGCCTTCGCACCAGAGCTCAGCAGCTACGACATGGACGCGGTCCGTACGGCGCAGCATCAAATCGTCCGCGACCGGGTGAAGCTCTTCAGCGAGGACTACCCAGAGGTGAAGCTGGTCGAAGATGTGCACTGCGCGCATCCGGTCAACGCGCTCATCGACGCGTCCCAGCAGGCGGACCTGCTGGTAGTGGGCTCGCACGGGCGCGGAGCCGTGGGCTCGATGCTGCTCGGCTCGGTCAGCCGGGCTGTCCTGTCCCACGCGCACTGCCCGGTGGCGGTGGTCCGCGCCTAGTAAACACAGGTCAGGACCTTGGTAACCCGGCATCGAGGACGTTCGCCACTGCTGAAAGAGGCCGCGCCAGCGGATTGTGAAAGGGGAGGTGGATGTCATGCCACTCGAAGTCAAGGACATCATGGGGCGCGTGGCTATCGCCGTGCTGAAGGAGGCCTCCTTCGCCGAGATCGTGGACGCCATGGAGCGGTTCGCCGTAGGCGCGGTGACCGTGATCGATGCTGACAGACGGCCCGTGGGGGTGGTCTCCGAAGACGATCTGCTACTGAAGGAGGCCGACACGGTCAGGCACAGTGTGTCGAGCTTCGAATCTCGCCAGCAGCAGCAGGAGCACCAGAAGGCTGCGGGCGTGACAGCTGCTCAGCTCATGACCTCCCCGGCGATCACCGTCACGCCGACCACCTCCGTGCGGGACGCGGCCCGCTTGATGCATGCCAAGCACGTCAAGCAACTGCCCGTGATCGACATAAAGTCTGGACGCATCATCGGCACCCTGCACCAGCATGATGTGCTGCGTGTCTTCATCCGCCCGGTCGAGGAACTGGCAGCGGACATCAGAGCCGTCCTGCCGAATCCCGCGGCCTTCACCATCGACATCCACCAGGGCGTGGTGACGATTAGCGGCATGGTCGAGTGGAAATCACAGGCCCTCGTATTGGCGGAGCAGATTCGGTTGATCGAGGGAGTCGTGGACGTGAGATCCGAGGTGGCCTTCGACAAGGACGACCTCCTCATCGTCCCTTCCGGGATGTAGAAGGCCTTTCGCGACGGTCGTCTTGCAACCGCGCCGCCAGCGCCGCCGCCTGGGTGCGGCGCTGCAGGCTGAGCTTGGCCAGCAGGTTGGACACGTAGTTCTTGACCGTCTTCTCCGCCAGGAACAACCGCTCGCCGATCTGGCGGTTGGTCAATCCTTCGCCGATCAGGTCGAGGATGTGCCGCTCCTGCTCGGACAGTGCCGCAAGGGGGTCCTTGCGGGCGGCCTGGTCGCGCAGGCGCTGCAGCATGGCGGCGGTGGTCTGAGGGTCGAGCAGCGACTGCCCGGAGGCGACGGTGCGGACCGCGCCGACCAGGTCGGAGCCGTGGATCTGCTTGAGCACGTAGCCGGAGGCTCCGGCCATCACCGCGTCGAACAGCGCGTCGTCATCGGCGAACGACGTCAACATCAGGCACGCCAGCCCCGGCACCCTCGAACGCATCTCCCGGCACACGTCCACCCCGCTGCCGTCCGGCAACCGCACGTCCAGCACCGCCACGTCGGGCTTCAGCGTCGGGATGCGGGCGACCGCGGACTCGGCCGTGCCGGCTTCCCCGATGACCTCGATGTCGTCTTCGGACTCCAGAAGCGCGGCCACACCTCGCCGGACGACCTCGTGATCGTCGACGAGGAACACACGAATCATGCATTCGACGCTATCCGACCGCCAGCAAGACCGAAAGGAAGGAAGTCCCAACGCCTACAGTGTTGCCCTCCGACTTCTGGACCACCGGAGGTCCGCTAGGAGGCGCGCCTTCGCGGGTGCCGGATATGGGTGCCGTGGGTTATCCGGTGCAACACTGATAGACGTGGATGGCGAGCGTCCTACGGTGATGCCGCACATGCCGCTCGACGAGCTGCTGACCGAGCTGCAGGTACGGCTCAACGCCGTGCTGGCCACCCGGGATCGGGTGCACCTACTGCTCGAGGCCGTGGTGTTGGTGGGCAGCGAGCTCGATCTGGAGAGCGTGCTGCGACGCATCGTGGAGACCGCGACCAAGCTGGTGGACGCCAGCTACGGCGCGCTGGGCGTGATCGGCCACGAAAACACCCTCATCCAGTTCATCCCGGTCGGGCTGACCGAGGAGGAGATCGCCAGGATCGAGCACTGGCCGCACGGCCTGGGCCTGCTCGGCCTGCTGATCAAGAACGCGCGGCCGCTCAGACTGGGCCGCATCGCTGACCATCCGGAGTCGTACGGCTTCCCGGCTGGCCATCCGCCGATGGGCACCTTCCTCGGCGTCCCGATCCGGGTGCGTGACGAAGTTTTCGGAAATCTTTACCTGACCGAGAAGCGTGGCGGCGGCGAGTTCGATGAGGAGGATGAGGCCATCGTCGTGGCGCTGGCCACCGCGGCCGGCGTCGCCGTGGACAACGCCCGCCTGTACGAGGTGTCACGGCGGCGGGAGACCTGGCTGCAGGCGTCGTCCACGGTGACCACCCGCCTGCTGTCCGGCGCCGACCCGCGTCAAGCGCTGAGCCTGGTCGCGGCCTGCGCCCGCCAGATGACCGACGCCGACCTGATCGAGGTGCTCATACCTGAGCCGACGAGGCAGTCGCTGATCGTGGAGTTCGCAGACGGCGAGGGTGCGCAGGAGCTGCTGGGCGCCGTCTATGTGGTGTCGGAGACGCTCGCGGGCGACGTGTTCACCCAGGGCGAGTCGATGTCCGATGCGGACATGCAGAGTGGCCCCCGCCCTGGCTCGCCGCTGCGGCGGCTGGGTTACGGGCCGGTGCTGATGGTGCCGCTCGGTGGCGCGCCGGACGTGCGCGGGGTGCTGGTGCTGGCCAAGCGGAGCGGGCGGTTGCCGTTCACCGGGGGTGACGAGCAGGTGCTGCAGGCGTTCGCCGGTCAGGCGGCGATCGCGCTGGAGCTGGCCGAGGCGCGCAGGGACGCCGAGCGGCTCGGCCTGCTGGAGGACCGCGATCGCATCGCCAAGGATCTGCATGATGTGGTCATCCAGCGGCTGTTCGCCACCGCGATGACGTTGATGAGCACGATCCGGCTGGTGGAGCGGCCGGAGGCAGCCAAGCGGGTGCAGCATGCGATCGACGAGCTGGACAGGACGATCCGGCAGATCCGCTCGTCCATCTTCGCGCTGCAGGGCTCCGGCGACGCGGCCGCGCCCAGCCTGCGGACGCAGATCGTGGAGCTGGTGGAGGGCGCCGCGGGCCATCTGGGTTTCATGCCGGGCCTGCGCATGGAAGGGCAGATCGACGCGCTGGTGCCCGAGCCGGTCGCCGATCATCTGCTGGCCGTGTTGCGCGAGGCCCTGTCCAACGTGGTCCGCCACTCCCGCTCCACCCGCGCCGACGTCCTCGTCGAGGTCACGGACTCCGAGCTCGTTCTGGTGGTCACGGACAACGGCATCGGCCTGGCGGAGACGGGACGCCGTAGCGGCCTGCGCAACATCGAGGAACGCGCCGTCCAGCTGGGCGGCACCGCGGAGCTGCAGGCGCCCGAGGAGAGAGGAACGCGGCTGCGCTGGCGGATCCCACTGTGAGGTCGAAGCCTCCAAGGTTGTGCGACGACGTGATGCGGCTGGCCTGGCTCAGTGCTGTTAAAGGTCGTCCTCGTCCCACAGCATTTCGTCGCGCACGTCCACGACGCCGTTGACTCGGATTGCGGAGTGGGCGATGAGCACGGCATCGGAGCGGGTACGCGTACGCCCCCGGAGGGTGACGATGCCGTCTTCGACCTTGGCCTGGACACGGGACGTGTCGACCCAGGCGAAGTGGTCGAGGTCATTCTGGATCTCGTCTGAGAGGTCCTTGTCCGTACGGACGAGCACCTCGAGCAGGTCATGGCGGCTGAGGACGCCGACCAGGCGGCTATGACCGTCGACGACGGGCAGGAACATGACGCCGTTCTCGTCCATCAGCCGAATAGCATCCACCACGGTCTGCTGCGGCCGGATGGTGATGGCGGGCGTGGTCATGAGGTCGGCCACCGTGCTCGCATACCTCTTGTCCATGATCCGGCCGCCGCTCGGCGATAGGCGCCATCGCAAGCGGGCCCGGATTGGCGGCTGGTAGCCCTCGCGGGTGCACTGCTCCTTGAACTCCTCCTTGGGCAGCAGATCGGCCTCGGACACGATTCCGACCACGCGCTTGTCATCGTCGAGTACAGGCAGCGCACCCACTCGGCGGCGGATCAGTGTCTCGGCGACGTCCTTGAAGGATGTGCCAGGGGTGACATATGTGACATCTTTGGACATGACGTCATGCACTCTGATCTGCATCGATAGCTCCTTGAACTCTCTTCCATGACAGTCCCGGATTTCCGGCCGTGAAAGTGCCGTTGGTCCTTGAAACGCGAGGTCGAACGATCGGCATGTATGTCCGCTCTGCGGACGATCGGTCCCGTCTGGGGCAGGTCGAAAGTCCCAGGGAGGCAGCTGACCAGGCGGAAGGCTCCAGGTGTCGAGCGGCTCTGGGCGCCCTTTCACCGGCCGCCAGCGCGCTCCTGCAGGAGGGGCGTCGATGTCGCGGTGATCCTCAACGCGCTGCGCGGTCCGCGCCCGGCAAGGGGAATCTCTTGCACGTCGACGCTCACCAACGCCTTGCTGCACCGCTTCGACCGCGAGCACGTCGCGCCCTACGCCAGCGGGCTGCTTGGCGACGCCGAGGTGACCGTGACCATGAACAGGGCATATGCCGAGACCACCAGGCTCGCGACCCGGCTTGGCCGCCATGTCGAGTTCGCCGCGGAGGACGGGCTAAAGCCGGAGCAGATTGACGACCTGCGGGCTGCCCTTACGGGCTCCATGGCGTGCTGACCTTGCACTTCGCGCAAGAAGAGGAAGCCTACTTCTCACTGGCCGGCCGGGCCGAGTGAGGAACGTACCGGACGACGCGTGGAGTGTCGCCTGGCTTTGGCGGGACAAAGGTCCCGGCACCGCAGGCCGTACGGCACTGCCGGGAAGAGGACACAGGCGGTGTGCTTGGTGCGTGCAAAGGACGACGAATCCCCGCTGAAAGGTGCCGCCATGGCCACCACCGTCAAAAAGTCCATCGTGGATAACGGCGACGCCACCGCACGCCGCCCGGTCAACTACATCTGGGCCATTGCCCGGATCTCGATCGGCTGGATCTTCCTGTGGGCGTTCCTGGACAAGACCTTCGGCTGGGGCTTCGCCACCCCGGCCAACCGCGCCTGGATCTCCGGCGGCAGCCCGACGGCCGGGTTCCTCAAGGGCACCGGCGAGAACGCGCTCGGCGGCATATTCTCCAGCCTGGCCGGCCAGGCGTGGGTGGACTGGCTGTTCATGGCCGGCCTGCTGGGCATCGGCCTGGCGCTGATCCTGGGCGTCGGCACCAGGATTGCTGCGGTCACCGGCAGTCTGATGCTGGTCCTCATGTGGGCGGCCGAGCTGCCCCTGGCCAACAATCCCTTCATGGACGAGCACATCGTGTACGCCGTCGTCCTGGTCGGCCTCGCCCTCGCCAACGCCGGTGCCACCCTTGGACTCGGCAACCTTCCCATCGTCCGGCGCAACCCTTACCTCAGGTAGTCGGCAAGCCCACGCCCACCCTTTCGCAAGGGTGGGCGCAGACCTCGTACATCCAGCAACCCGTGGATGCCGGACAGCCGCTCGTCCGAGTCGGGACTGCAAGGACGATGGACGGCGGCTTTGTATCGCACACCCGCGCCAGGGCGGGCCGGATCCCTGCTTGATGAAGGGGCAGTCAGCCAGTCCCTGGTCGTTTGGATGCCATCATCGGGACCTTCGGCCCTGTGGGCTCTCCTGTGCGAAATGTCAGCATTCTTGTAGTTCAATCTCGATACCGGGGGCTCTCATGAGAATGGAGCGAGGAAAACGGGGCGGTAACCTGGCGCCCAATATTCGGTCTTTGCCGCAATCGTGCAGGCCGCTTCGTGTGACCACGCAGGCGTCTGACGGCGTGACCGTGATGGAGATCGCGGGTGAGTTGGACTTGGCGACTGCCGAGCCGCTCAGCACGCTGGTCAACGCCGTGGTAGCGGACGCATGTTCGCAACTTGTGCTTGATCTGTCCGGCATCAGCTTTTGCGATATGTCGGGCCTAAGGGCGCTGCGTATCTGTGGCGAGACGGCTCACGCTTCGGGGGTGGCGCTCGAGCTGATCGGTCTGCCCGATCGAGTGCTACGTCTGCTAACCATCAGCGGGCTCATGCCGGTGTTCGCGCCGGTCATATCTGCGGAGAGCCGATCCACTGACAGAGGATTATCAATCAGTTCGCGCGCCCCAGTTGACGAGGTTCGGCGAGTTCACCTAGCTCCTTCGTCCGCGACACAACCAGACCCCTCAGGCTCAGGCAGTGGGATCCACATCGTTCCCTGCCTTGGGGGCTCTGCGCGGATCGAGCCGGTGCCCTCGAAGTGGTGGCAGTCTTTGGTCGCTCTTTTGGTGAATCCAGGAAATGGGACCAGAGTTCGGAGTAGCCGCACCGGCAATACCACAGATTGCAACACATCAATACGGTATGTAATCGAGGCGGATGGCGTTATGTGCGAGCCGATGATCGTTGCTGCGCTGTTGATAGTGGATCGGATTGCCCTGCGAGACTGCCAGGGTCTGTCCAAAGCCCACTCTTGATGCCAGCCAAGATGTTCGCCTCTAGCTGGAGCCGGGCAAGCCGTGCCCGATGGACGCCATGCGCCTTGGTCCTGCGCCCACTCGTCAACAGCTTGTGCATCGCGGTCCAGTCGTTCTGCGCACAGCTCGAAGCCCTCGCAGGCCGCGAGTGTGGCAGCGTCCCGGCCGCCATCCTGGCCGATGCCACCATCACGAAGCGGCAGCGACGGGTGTTGATCGATGTCTACGAGTCATTCCACAGGCAGAGTTCGACAGGTGCTGCGCCTGGCGCAGCCCCTTCCATGCCGGAACCGCATGTGGGCGGAGAAGCGGGCAATTCGCCGTCTCTCACCTCATAGCCCACAGAGCCAATGAGGAGCCGGCATCAGCCGTGGGTCCAGCCCTTCGGAGTAGATCCGGAAGAGGCCGCTGAGCTGCTTCTGCGCGATCTTCGTAGTTCGCGTCGCGGGTTGTCGAGCGCGGAGGCGCAGCGGCGGTTGCTGCAACACGGCCGAAACGAGCTGCGCAGACGGGGTGCGCGGCGCTGGCCGGGCGAGCTTGGCCGTCAGTTCACCCATCCGCTCGCCCTGTTGCTCTGGGTCGCAGCAGGGCTGCTGCTGATCGTCGGCTCGCTGGTTGTTGCGGTCGCCGTCATATTGATCATCGTGCTGAACGCCGCCTTCGCGTTCGTGCAGGAGATCCAGGCCGAGCGAGCGGTGGAGGCGCTGGCGGAGTTCATTCCCCAGCGGGCGAAGGCGGTTCGTGACGGCTCCACCCGGGAGATCGACGCGGCCGAGTTGGTGCCCGGCGACATCGTCGTCATAGAAGAAGGTGATCGGGTCGCGGCCGATGTGAGACTGCTGGCCGGTGCCATCGAGGTGGATATGTCGGCGCTGACAGGGGAATCCGTCCCCACCTTGCGATCGGCTTCCATCCTGGACGTCGACGTACCCGTGCTGAGGGCGCACGAGCTGGTCTTCAGCGGCACGAACTGCACCGGCGGCGAAGCGCAAGGTGTCGTGTTCGCCACCGGCATGACGACCGAACTTGGACGCATCGCGGCCCTGTCCGAGCGTGTCAGACAGGAGCCAAGCCCGCTGGAACGGCAGGTCAGGCGGATCGCATGGCTCATCGCCGCGGTGTCGCTGGCCTTGGTGCTGGCCTTCATCCCGGCGGCCGTGTTCGGCGCCCACCTCTCCCCGGTCGATTCTCTCGTCTTCGCTGCCGGCCTGCTGGCCGGGATGGTCCCGGAGGGTTTGCTGCCTGTCATCACTCTGGCGCTCGCGGTGGCCGTGAGGGCGCTCGCGGTACGTGGCGCGCTGGTCAAACGGCTGAGCGCGGTGGAGACCCTCGGATCGACGGATGTCATCTGCACCGACAAAACGGGCACGCTCACCGAGAACCGCATGCGTCCGGTGGCCGTGTGGACGGCGGCGGGCCGTTGCGATCTGGACGGCACGCAGCCGCGTTCAGTGGAAGCATCGCCCGGCTCCCCTTTGCGATCGGCGGGGCACATCGCCGCCGCGTGCAACAACGCACAGTTTCAGGTAGGCAAGGAGCCGAGCGGCGATCCGACCGAAGTAGCCGTGCTGCTCGCGGCACAGGCTCTGGGGGCCGACCCGGACGTGACCACGCGAGAGGCAGCGCGTCGCTGGCAGTTCCATTTCAATCCCGAGCTCAAGTTGATGTCGACCATAGATGAGCGCGACGACAGGCTCGTCGTCCACACGAAGGGAGCACCGGAAACGCTCTTGCCTCGCTGCACGAGGTTCCTCGATCGGCAGGGCCGCATGGCGCCCCTCGAGGCTCGTGATCTGGACGTCATCACGGCCCAGGTCAGCGCCTTCGCCTCCGGCGGTCTTCGTGTTCTCGCTCTGGCCGAACGCGCCCTGCCGGCAGATGCGGCACCCCCACGCCGGCGAGACGACGCCGAGCGTGATCTGTGCTTCGTCGGGCTGGTCGCCATGCTGGACCCGCCGCGTCCCGAGGTGGCCGAAGCCGTCTCACGCTGCCGGACCGCAGGGATCCGCATCATCGTGATCACCGGCGACCATCCCTTGACCGCGACCGCCATCGCCCAGCTCGTCGGCATCGTCGGCGACCAGCCCAGGGTCGTCACGGGAGAAGAGCTCGACCAGCTCACCGAAAACCAGATCGGCGACCTGGTGCGCGACGAGGCCGAAATCATCTTCGCCAGAGCATCGCCAGAGGCGAAGCTGCACATCGCCGAGGCGCTGTGCGAGCAGGGGCACGTCGTGGCGATGACGGGTGACGGCGTCAACGACGCCCCAGCCCTGCACCGCGCCGATATCGGAGTCGCCATGGGACGGTCGGGAACGGACGTCGCCCGGGAAGCCGCCACGATGGTGCTCACCGATGACAACTTCGCTTCGCTCGTGGCAGCAGTGGAGGCAGGACGCCGCATTTACGACAACGTCCGCAAATTCATCGTGTACATCTTCGCGCACGCCACTCCCGAGGTCACGCCGTTCCTCATCTTTGCGCTGAGTGGAGGGATGGTGCCGCTGCCCTTGACGATCCTTCAGATCCTCGCCTTCGACGTCGGCAGTGAGACGATGCCGGCCCTCGCCCTGAGCCGCGAGCCCGCCGAACCCGGTCTCATGACGCGTCCGCCACGGCCCCGGGCGGAAGGCGTGATCCGCCGGGTCATGTTGCTGCGGGCTTGGCTCTTCCTCGGAGCCATGGTCAGCGTTCTCCAGATGGCCGGCTTCTTCTACGTGCTCATCCGAGCGGGCTGGCACCCCGGCGCCTCGACTGGCGCGGGCCATCCCCTGCACCACGCCTACCGGCAGGCGACGACGATGACCTTTCTCGGCATGATCGCCGGGCAGATCGGCACGGCCTTCGCGGTACGCACTGAGCACGCTTCACTGCGGTCTGTCGGAATCCTCTCCAACCGTTACCTGCTCGCGGGCATCGCCGGTGAACTCGTCCTTGCGGCGCTCCTCGTCTACCTCCCTCCGTTCCAGACTCTCTTGGGAACGGCCGCCCTGCCTCCAAGCGACCTTCTTCTCCTGCTTCCTTTTCCGTTCATCGTGTGGGGCGCGGACGAGTCACGCCGCTATCTGATTCGACGCCGGACCCGCAAACGAGCCGGGATGGGCGCCGAGTAACCCTGTAGCCGCCACTGATGTCCGCTCTTCGCCCGATGAGGCACGTTAAGCAGGGGCCTTGGTCATGGTGTCGTTGACCTAAGGTCCTGGGGATGGGCCTGGGCGACGGTTACGCTGCCGCGGCGCACAGGCGGCCGACCGTCTGCACGTTCAGAACTTCCAACCCTGCTGTGAGTTGGTCCCTGACGCGCGGTCGGCGGAGAAACCGCAGGTAGGGGCAAGGAGGTGTGTGTCTGTTATCCGGGAAATGGGCAGGAAGAAGTTCGTGAAGCGACCCTTTCGATGGATTTCGCGCCCTTGCTGAGCGGCGCGGGCGGCCCGGTATCCGCCTGATCGAGGCTCTTGCCGAAGCCGCCGCGGAGCACGCAGCGGAGCCTGAGAGCTGGGCACCGGAGGTGGCCAGGCGGTTCGGGCTGCCTGCGGCGGCAGGGCTGGGCCCCGCCAGCTTCTACGCGGATTTGGCGGTCCCGCATGGAGGACGTCACGTGCGGGTCTGTGGCGCGACCGCGTGCTTCGCGGCGCAGGCGGGCCGACATCTGCCTGCCATCCAGGACGTACTCGGTGTCACGGCTGATGACGATCTCAATCGTGACGCTGACGTCTCCCTGCAGACGGTCCGTTGCCTCGGCTACTGCTACGCGGGCCCGGCCTGCCTGGACGGCGAGACACCCTGTGTCGGTCCGGACGTCGTCGATCAGATGGCCGGTCGTGTTCCGCCGCATGCCCCGCCGATTCCGGCGGCTGATGTCACCGGGGATCCGGTAGTGCTGGCCGGGATCGTGGCAGGTGAGGTCGCGTGGCGGACGTGGGTGGATATTGTCGGCCGGCGGTCGCCGGAGCTGGTCCAGTCCGAGGTCGCGGCCTCCGGGCTGCGCGGCCGGGGTGGCGCGGGCTTTCCCGTAGCGGCCAAGTGGGCGGCGGCGGGCGGCTCGCCGGACACGGTGGTCATCGCCAACGGCGACGAGGGCGATCCCGGCTCGTACGCCGACCGGCTGCTGATGGAGGCCGATCCGGGGCGCGTGCTGGAAGGGCTGGCGCTGGCCTGCTTCGCCTGCGGGGCCCGCCGTGGCCTGGTGCTGGTGCGTTCGGAGTATCCACGGGCGCTGGCAGCGATGAGGCAGGCCGTGGAGCAGGCCCGCACTGAGGGGCACCTCGGCCGAGGAGTGCACGGTAGCGACGTGGACCTGGACATCGAGGTGGTGGCGGGCGCCGGCTCCTATGTCGCCGGCGAGGAGACGGCGCTGATCGCGGGGCTGGAAGGTGGTCGTGGTTGTGCGCGGGCGCGCCCGCCGTACCCGACCAGCCAGGGTCTGTGGGATACGCCGACGGTGGTGAACAACGTTGAGACGCTGGCCGCCGTCCCGTGGATCGTCAGCCGCGGTGGCGATGCCTACGCCCGCCGAGGGACGCCCGGTGAGACCGGTACGAAGCTGGTCTGCCTGTCGGAGCGGTTCGCCCGGCCCGGCTGCTACGAGGTCGAGCTCGGCGTGCCGGTGCGGTGGATCGTCACCGAGCTGGGCGGCGGCTTGCGCGAGGAGGTCGAGCTCGGCGTGCTGCAGGTCGGTGGCCCGCTGGGTGGGTTCCTCTCAGAAGAGGATCTTGATGTGCCGCTCACGGAGGCGGGGCTGGCGGGTTATGGTGCCGCGCTGGGTCATGCCGGGTTGGTGGCCGTCGAGCGGCGGCTGGAGCCGCTGGACGTGCTGCGACATGTGTGGGCGTTCGCCGCGGCGGAGAGCTGTGGCGCCTGCTCGCCTTGCCGGGTCGGCTCCCGTCGCGGACTGGAACAGGTCAGGTCCGGGCTTCCGCCCGGCGACGCGTACGCCGGCATGTTGAACGTGATGGGCGAGGCCAGTTTGTGTGCGTTCGGCCGTCGGCTGCCGCATGCGGTGCGGAGCCTGGTCCGCGCATACGGGGATCGTTTGCGGGGGTGGGGCGGATGAGGGTCACAGTGGAGGGCGCCGTCGTCGATCTCCCGGAGGAGGCCTCGGTGCTGCTGGCGGTGCGGGTGGCGGGTCGCGATCTGCCCACGCTCTGTCATGACGACCGGCTGACGCCCGTGGGCTCCTGCCGAGCGTGCCTGGTACGGCTCGACGGGCGGGTCGTGGCGGCCTGCGTGACGCCAGCGGTGGACGGCGCCCAGGTGAGCGTCGAGGAAGAGGACCTGCGCCGGTTGCGGCATGACGCCGTGGAGCTGATCGTCTCAGCGCTTCCACCCGAGGCGCTGGACGGGGACGGCGAACTGGCGCGGGTATGCCGGACCCTGGGTATCGGGCCGGAAGCCGCTGAAGGCGGCGCCGGAAGAGGCCAGGACCACACGCATCCGTTCGTCCATCTTGACCGGGATCTGTGCATCGCTTGTGGCCGCTGCGTGCGCATGTGCGCCGAGGTTCAGGGCACGTTCGCGCTCACGCTGGTAGGGCGCGGCTCCGAGACCGTGGTCGCCCCCGGCACCGGTGGCCCCTGGGCGCAATCGGATTGCGTCGCGTGTGGCGGCTGCGTGGACACCTGCCCCACCGGCGCTCTCACCGAGCCGGGGCTGCCGATCGGCACTCACCTGGCCACGCTCACCCGAACGCGAACCACCTGCGGGTACTGCGGCGTCGGCTGCGCTCTGGACGTGCTGACCCGTGACGGCGAGGTCGCCGCGGTACGCCCGGCCAAGGACGGCCCGGTCAACCGGGGGCACGCGTGCGTCAAGGGCCGCTTCGCCCACGGATTCCTGCGTTCTCCTGAGCGGCTCACGCAGCCGCTGCTGCGCCGCCGTTCCGGCCTGGAGCCGGTGAGCTGGGATGAGGCGCTCGCCCACATCGCTCGCGGGCTGCGGGCCGCGGTGAGCGAGGCGGGCCCCGACGCGGTGGCGGCGATCACCTCGGCCCGGGCCACCAACGAGGAGAACTACCTGATCCAGAAGTTCATGCGGGTCGTCATCGGAACCAACAGCGTCGACAACTGCTCCCGGCTGTGCCACTCGCCGTCTGCCGCCGGGCTGACCGCCTCGTTCGGCCTGTCCGGCGGCACCGACGCCTTCGAGGACGTGGAGCGTGCCGACTGCCTGCTCGTGGTGGGCGCGAACCCCGTCGAGGCGCACCCGGTCGTCGGGGCGCGGCTGCTCCAGCGGGTGCTGCACGGCACGCGGCTGGTCGTCGCCGACCCGCGGGCCGTCGGGCTCGCGGGCTACGCCGACGTCCACCTGCGGCCCCGCCCCGGGACCAACGTCGCCCTGTTCAACGGCCTGGCCAACGTGCTGCTCACGCAGGGCTTGGCCGATGAGGAATTCCTGCGGTACCGCGCCACCGGCCTGCCGGAACTGACCGCGGTACTCGCCGACTACCCGCCCGACCGGGTGGCCGGGATCACCGGCGTACCCGCGGAGGATCTGGTCGCCGCGGCGCGCCTGTACGGGATGGCCAGGCGGCCGGCCATCGTCTACGGGCTCGGCGTGACCGAGCACCTGCACGGCACCGACGGCGTGCGCACCCTGGCGAACCTGGCGATCCTGCGCGGCGCGGTCGGCACCGGCCACGGGTTCGGCGTGAACCCCCTCAGAGGGCAGAACAACGTCCAAGGGGCCTCCGACATGGGCGCCCTGCCCGACCTGCTGCCCGGCTACGGCCGGATCACCGACCGCGTCGCGCGCGGGCGGGCCGAGCAGGTGTGGGGCACGCGGCTGCCGGACCACGACGGCCTGCGCATCCCGCAGATGTTCGCGGCGGCACGCTCAGGGGCCCTGCGCGCCCTGTGGATCATCGGAGAGGACGTGTGCGCCACCGACCCCGACACCAACCGGGTCATCGAGGCCCTGGAATCCTGCCCGCTGGTCATCAGCCAGGAATTGTTCCTGTCCGAGACCGCCCGCCACGCCGACGTGGTCCTGCCCGCCGCGTCCTGGCTGGAGAAGGACGGCACCTTCGTCAACTTCGACCGGCGCTTCCAGCGCGTACGGCCCGCTCTCGCCCCGCCCGGCCAGGCCCGCACGGACTTCGCCATCGTGCACGCGATCGCCGCCGCCTACGGCGCCGACCTGGGCTGCCCGACGCCCGACGAGGCGCTGGCCGAATGCGGCCGGGTGGCGCCGGTGTTCGCCGGGGTGTCCCACCGGCGGCTGGACCGCGAAGGCGCCATCCCCTGGCCGTGCTCCGATCCCGAACAGCCCGGGCAGGCCAAGCTCTACCTGGACGGATTCGCCACGCCGGACGGGCTGGCGCACCTGGCCGCCCGCCCCTACCTGCCGCCGGGCGAAAGCCCTGACGACGACTACCCTCTGATCCTGATCACGGGCCGCCGGTGGGCGCACTACAACTCCGGCAACATGACCCGGCGCTCCGGCACCATCGAGCTCGACCCTTCGGATCACCTCGACCTGCATCCCGCCGACGCCGCCCGTCATGCCGTCCGCGACGGCGACACGGTGTTGGTCGAAAGCCGGCACGGGCAGGCTACCTTTCCGGCACGGATCACCGAGGAGGTCACGCCGGGCCAGCTTTTTTGCACCTTCCACTTCTCGTCCAGCCGGGCGAACGCCCTCACCTCCGATCATGCCGACACCGTGACCTCGTGCCCGGAGTACAAGGTCACCGCCGTACGCCTGCGCGGCATTCCCGGGTGCTCATGACTTCTTGCCACGTGGCCGTACCACGGCGACCGGGCAGTGAGCGCGGTGGAGCACGCCGTGACTCACCGAGCCGAGTACTGCGGAGGCGAAACCGCCCAGCCCGCGCGAGCCGACCACGACCAGGTCCGCCGTGGCGGAGGCTTTGATGAGCGCTGGTACCGGGTGCTCGCGCACCTGCTGGTCTGTGATCTCGATATCAGGGTGGTTCTTCTGCCATCGGATCACCCGCTCCTGAGCCGTGCGGGCCTCCTCTTGGAACGAGTCCTCCAGCAGGTTGCCGTAGTCCGGGGCGTAGGCCGAGACGATCGGTGCCTGCCAGGCGTAGACAGCGAGCAGGCGGGCGCGGCGGGCACGAGCCTGCTCGATGGCGTACGCCACGGCTTCCCGCGCGGCTTCGGAGCCGTCGTCCCCGACCACGATCTGGCCATGCTCGGCAGCGGCGGGTGCGCGGACGATGACGACCGGCCCGGCGGCATGGCCCGCGACGCCCAGGCAGACTGAGCCGAGCATCAGTCCGGCGAATCCCCCCAATCCCCGGCTGCCCAGCACCAGGGAATCTGCCGACGCCGACTGGCCGATCAGTGCTTCGACTACGTTGCCGTCGAGCAGTTCAGAGCTCACCTCGACATCGCCGCCCACCGCGCGAGCGCTGTCAACAGCGGCTTCCAGTGTGCCGAGGCAGTACTTCCGGCCGTCGATGCCGTCCGGCCACCGTTCGCACACATGCACGACCTTCAGTGGCACTCGTCTGCACTGGGCATCGGCCGCAGCCCACTCGACTGCCGCGCTCGATGGCTTGGACCCGTCCACGCCGACCACGATTGGTCCGACCATCACCGGCCTCCTTCACAGAGTCTCCCCGTTACCTCCTGCTTCCCGAAGCGGACATCGGCGCACATCAATGCTCACCTGCCACGGGTCTGCCCTCGCTTGCCGGCGGGCTGCCGAGCGCTTTCAGGGTCCGGTGTAGAGATGCTGTAAATATTCCGGCCATAGCTGCACGTAGGCCATCAAGAAGGTCAAAACCTTCCAAAGGCCTGGACGGGCACGATCTCACCGTACGCACCGGTGAGGTGCACGGCTTCCTCGGCCCGAACGGCTCGGGCAAGACTACGACCCTGCGGATCTTGCTCGGCCTGCTGTGCGTCGACGTCGGGCATGCCGGGCTGCTCGGCGGCGACACCGGCTGATCCAGCCCCCGCTCGTCATTCGACGGGCATCCAGACGATCATCCGCCGTGCGGATCGCGCCGCATACAAGCACCCTCCTTCGCCCGAGCGGGGGCTACAAGCGATGTCGTCTCGCACGCTGCGGTGAGATGTTCGGATCGAGGGGACGGAACCGGCCCAACGTCTCGCCCAGGCGCGCCAGGCCGACGTCGATGTCCTGCCCGGTGGGGCTCGATCATGCTGCGCGACGAAGCGCCAACGCGCCCAGCGCTCCCCCGCGGAGACGGCTCACCTCTCGGGTCGCTGCGACTGGACGCAATGTTGCTCTGTGTAATGCACGTGACTGTTTGTATTCTCAGAAATGTGAGCAAGCGCCCTTCGGTCGCCACCGTGTACGGCATTCTCGCCGAGGTGGACGGCACGGCCTGAGGATCACGCACAGCTACCTTTCCCCGGGGACAGAGGCAGGAGTCCGGGGCCGTATGGGAGGGTCACAGGTCGTTGCCCGCGTAGGACAGGTTGAAGCTCTTGTTGACCAGGGGAAAGTCGGGGACGATCGCGCTGTTGAGCGCCACCGGGAGCGCGGGCCAGTTGAAGAAGGACGGATCGACGATCTTCACGCGGGTGAGCGTTCCGTCGGGTGCGAGCTCGATGCGGTGGGCGATCGTGCCGCGCCAGCCCTCGACGAGCCCGGCCCCCGAGGAGGATCGTTCGACCGCAGGCCGGTCCGCCAGCGTCGCGTCAGGCTTGTGGACCAGATGGGTGATCAAGGCGATGGACGTGGCGATCTCCTCGGCCCGGATCTGGAAGCGGGCCAGCACGTCCCCGCTCGTGCGGCGGGCGGGGATGAATTCGCCGAGGTCGGCGAACGGGTGGTCGCGGCGGGCGTCGAGGTCCAGGCCGCTGGCCCGGGCCACGTAGCCGAGCGTGCCGAGGTCGCAGGCGGCGTCGCCGGACAGGACAGCGGTACCGGCGAAGCGGTCGGCGACCACGGTATGCCCAAGGGCGAGTTCGACGATCGCGGCCACGTCCGTGCCGATGGCGTGCAGCCGATCGGGGTCGGGGAGGGTCCGCAGGTCGGCGCCGCCGAGGCGGACGCCGCCGCGCAGCAGCCGGTGCCCGGTGACCTCGGTGTTGATCCGAAGGAGCTGTTCGCGGATCCGCCCGGCCTGCGCGTGCAGGATGGCGAAGGCCACGTCGTTGCAGAGCGCGCCCAGGTCGGTGACGTGGTTGTAGAGGCGTTCCAGCTCCAGCAGCACGGCCCGGTCCCGCTGCGCCCGCCCGCTGACCGGAGTCTGGGTGGCCTCCTCCACGGCCAGGCAGTAGGCGAGCGCGTGGCCGACGGAGGTGTCGCCACTGACGCGCTCGGCCAGTTCCAGCCCGTCGGCGGGGTGGCGGCCCTCGAAGAGCTTCTCGATGCCCTTGTGCACGAACCAAAGCCTGGCCTTCAGCTTGATGATGGTCTCGCCGACCACGGAGAAGCGGAAATGCCCCGGTTCGATGAGGCCGGCGTGGACGGGTCCGACGGGGATCTCATAGACGCCCTGGCCCTCCACGGTGACGAACGGATAAGGCCCTTCGGGGTCGCCGAAGGAGGGCGGCGGCCCGGCATCGGCGCGCATCGGGTACCAGCCGCGCGGCCAGTGGTGGTGGCGCACCAGCCGCCGGGGGAGCGGGTGATCGAGCGGGGTGATCCCGTACAGGTCGCGGATCTCCCGCTCGAACCTCCCCGCGGGGAAGGACAGGTGGGCGAGGCTGGGCACGGCCGGTCGATCGAGGGGGAGGCGGAGGTGCAGCTCGGTACGGCGGTCCGGACCGCCGGCGACGAACAGGTACGCCAGGCCGAACCCGCCGGCCTCCTGGCGTGCGGAGACCAGCGCCAGCCGGTGGCCGTCGGCCAGCAGCCGGGCAGCGTGCTCGGGCAACTCGCCGGGGCTGATGTCGGCGATGGTGCGCATGCTCATGGGGTCGCTCCGGCGATGGTGGCGGCGGCCTGCAGCAAGGAGTGCAGCGGCCCGAGAGTGATGCCCAGGACGGCGCAGGCGGCCAGGCCCGCGACCAGCGGGGCGGCCACGCTGCGCGGCAACGCGATGGCCTCGCCCGCCCCGCCGCCCAGCAGCATCCGCCGGCTGTGGCGGCCGATGGCCGCCACGATGACCAGCATCAGCACCAGAGCCGCCGCGATCGCCCAGCCCAGCCCGGCGGCAAAACCCGCCCGCGCGATACCCAGCTCGCTGGCGAACAGGCTGAACGGCGGCAGGCCGAGCAAGGCCAGCAGCCCCAACGCGAACGCCCCGGCAAGTATCGGCGCCCTGGCTATGAGGCCGCGTACCGCGTGGATCCGGCTGCTGCCGAGCGCCTGGTGCAGCTGCCCGGCAGACAGGAACAACACCGACTTGCCGAGCCCATGCCCGAGAATGTGCAGCAGGACGGCGACCAGGGCGAGGGTGTTGCCGATCGCCGCGCCGAGGGCGAGCAGGCCCATGTGCTCGATGCTGGAATAGGCCAGCAGCCGCTTGTAGTCGCGCTGGCCGAGCAGCAGCGACGCGGCCACGGCCAGGGAGGCCAGCGCCACGATGACGAGCAGGGCCCGGGTGAACCCGGCGCCGAGCGCCACGTCGGCGATGACCTTGACGCGCAGGATGGCGTAGAAGGCTACCGACAGCAGCACCCCCGACATCAGCGCCGACACCGGAGCCGGGGCCTGGCTGTGCGCATCCGGCAGCCAGGCGTGCATCGGCGCCAGCCCGGCCTTGGTGCCGAACCCGAGCACGAGCAGCATGACCGCGATGCGCATCACGCCGGGGTCGAGCCGGCCCGCGTGCTCGGCCAGCACCGCCCAGTCCAGGGAGGCCACGCCGGCGTGGGTGCCGGCGTAGTGGACCATGACGATGCCGAGCAGCGCGAGCGCGATGCCGACCGAGCAGATGACCACGTATTTCCACGCGGCCTCGGTGGCCTGGCGGGTGCGCCGGTGACCGACCAGGAAGGCAGTCAGGATGGTGGTGGCCTCGATGGCGACCCACAGCAGGCCCAGGCTGGAGGCCAGGACGGCGAGCGCCATCGCGGCGATGAAGGACTGGGTCAGTATCCCGTAGCGGCGCATCGCGCGCGGGCCGGTGTGCCCGGCGGCGTGCTCGGCCGCCAGGTAGGCGGGGCTGGCGGCCATCGCCAGCAGCGCGACCGCGCCGATCACGAGCAGTATGAACGCGCTCAGCGCGTCGCTGAGTAGCAGCCCGCTGAGCGCGTCGCGCCGGCCCGCCGCTGCCAGCGCGATGGCGCAGGCCAGCAGCCCGGCCGCGGACAGCGCGCCCAGCCAGGCCGTGGTGCGGTTCCAGCCGAGCACGGCGTACGCGCACGCGGCGGCTACGGGCACCGCGACCGGAGCGATCACCAGCAGGCTGTCCATCAGTCGTGCAACTCCCGCAGCTCGTCGAGGTCGGTGCCGCCGAACGCGGCTCGCATCCGAGTGGTCAGCACCTGCAGCACCAGGACGGCCAGCAGGATGTCCAGGGAGATCCCGAGCTCGACGACGAGCGGGACCCCGCTGGTGGTCAGGAACGCGGTGGCGGTGATGGCGTTGTCCATCAGCAGGAATCCCACCAGCTGCGACAGCGCCCGCCGCCGGGTCACCAGGACGAAGAACCCGATCAGCAGCACGGTCAGCGCGATCGGCACGGCCTGCGTGGCCAGCGTAGGCGACAGCCGTACCAGCGGTTGGGAGACCGCGTAGGCCAGCATCGCGAGCACCGCCGCCACCAGTAGCGAGGTCGCCACGTTGACCAGCGGCTGCGTCTCGCGGCCCTCGCCGCCGGCGACGAGCGCGCGGCGCATCAGGTACGGCAGCAGCCCGGCGCGCAAGGCGCCCACCCCGAGACCGATCAGGATCAGCTCGAGGTCTGCCTGCTGGACCCCCAGGACGACGGCCAGCGCGGTCAGGGCCACTCCTTGCAAGGCGAACAGCCACACGATCGCCGACAACTCGCGCCGCCACAGCACCAGCACGCCCGTGAGCAGGAACGCCCCGCAGGCCAGGTCCAGCAGCTGGATGTACATCGCATCAGTCATGTCCACGCCCATGTTCACGCCAGGAAGAAGGAAGCGGCCACGGACAGCAGCGCCAACAGGAACGAACCGGCCAGCAGCTCCGGAACACGGAACAACCGCAGCTTGGCCATGAACACCTCACCGACCGCCAGCAGCACCCCCAGCAGCGCCACCTTCCCCGTGAGCGCGGTCACCGACACCAGCAGGGCCAGAACGCCCCCGTCCGTGGTCGCGATCCCCAGCGGGAAGAACAGGCTGGCCAGCAGGCCCAGCAGCACCGACAGCCGCATCGCCGATGCCCACTCGACCAGCGCCAAGTCCGGGCCGGCGTACTCCAGCACCATCGCCTCGTGGATCATCGTCAGCTCCAGATGCGTGGACGGATTGTCCACCGGGATCCGGCCGGTCTCCGCGATCGTGACGATCGCCAGCGCGACCGCGGCCAGCACGCTCACCGGCGAGATCACCGACAGCGGATTCTCCACCGTCGCCGCCACGATCGCCCCCAGGCTGGTGGAGCCGACCCTGATCGACAGCGCGAACACCGACACCAGGATCGTCGGCTCCACCAGGGCCAGCACGGTCATCTCCCGGCTGGCGCCCATCCCGCCGAACGCCGTCCCGGTGTCCAGGGCGCCCAGTGCGAGCGCCACCGACCCCAGCGCCAGCAGCGCGGTCACCGCGAACAGGTCGGCGACACCGTCCAGCGGCGAGGCCGTCGTCACCAGCGGCACCACCGCGGCCACCACCAGCGCGGTGCCGGCCAACAGCAGCGGCGCGGCGCGGAACACCCAGCCGGTGCCGTGCGGGGTGATCGCCTGTTTGCGCATCAGCTTGCGCAGATCCCGCCACGGCTGCCCGATCCCCGCCCCGGCGCGTCCCTCCAGCCGGGCGCGGACCTGCCGCATCACCCCGACCAGCAGCGGCGAGCCGACCCCGACGACGATCACCTGGAGCACCGCTCCGATCACGCCCGTCACCACAGCACCACCAAGACGATCAGCGCCGCGGTCAGCGCCCAGAACCCGTAGCTGAGATAGCGGTGCACGCTGCCGGTGGCCAGGGCGCGGGCGCCACGCCCGACGGCCGACACGGCGGCGATCAGCGGATCGTAGAGCCGGTGCTCGATCCGGTCCGGCACCCGCGCCTGGAAGCGCACGCGTTCCACCAAGTAGGCCGACTCCTTCACCGGAGTGACGTCCACATCGCTTTCGGGGGCCAGCACGTCGTCGAAGACCCGCTGCAACGGCTCGGCGAACGACGTCGCGGTGTACTCCATCCGGGCCGACATGGGTCCCGCGCCGCAATCCCACAGCCGGGCGGCGCGCCGGGCCCGCCGCGTCGCCGTCACCCGTACCAGGCCGAGCACGGCCACGACGGCGAGCACCAGGGCGACGGCGATCAGCAGCGGCGAGATCATCCCCGCCACCCCCGCCAGCCGCAGCGTCAGTTCCCCGCTGACCACGTCCCGTCCCGGGAACACCACGCCGACCGCCCGGCCGAGCGCGGGCACGACCAGCGTGGGGGCCAGCGCCAAGGCCACGCAGCCCGCCGCCGCGAGCGCCATCGCGCCGAGCATGGCCGGCGGGCTCTCACTGGCCCGCTCGGCCTCCGCGCTGCGCGGCCGGGCCAGGAAACCCACGCCGAACGCCTTGACGAACGTGGCGACCGCAAGACCCGCCGACAACGCGATCACCCCCACGGCCAGCGGCATCGTCACCGCACCCGCCACCCCGGAACCGGGCAGGGCATGGATCAGACTCTGCAGCAGCAGCCACTCGCTGACGAAGGCGTTGCCGGGCGGCAGCGCCGAGGCGCACAACGCGCCGACCGCGAACATGACGGTGGTGTACGGCAGCCGCGTGCGCAGCCCGCCCAGCGCGTCCAGATCACGGGTGCCCGTCGCGTGCAGCACCGAGCCCGCCGACAGGAACAACACGGTCTTGAACGCGGCGTGGTTGACCACGTGCAGCAGCGCCGCGGCCAGCGCCAACGTCGCCAGCACCGGAAGCTTGGACGCGGCGAAGAAACCCGCCGCGCCTACCCCGACCAGCACCAGGCCCAGGTTCTCCGTCGTGGAGTAGCCCAGCAGTCGCTTCAGATCCGAGGCCACCACCGCCTGCAAGATCCCGAACAGCGCCGACGCCGCGCCGGCCGCCAGCACCAGCAGCCACCACCAGGCCGGCCCGCCACCCAGCAGATCCAGCCCGACCCGGACGACGCCATAGGCACCCATGTTCACCATCGCCGCGCTCATCAGGGCCGAGACGTGGCTCGGCGCCTCCGGATGCGCCCGCGGCAGCCACACGTGCAGCGGCACGATGCCGGCCTTGGAAGCGAACCCGGCGAACGTCGCCAGGAACACGACGCTCTTCACGCCCGGCGACAGCTCAGCGGCACGCAACTGCTCAAAGCTCTCCCCATCGGCCCCGGCGGCGAACGCGACCAACCCGGCCAGGATCGTCACCAGGCCAAGATGGGTCATGACCGCGTACCACAGCCCGGCCCGCCCCACCGCCGCTCGCCGCCGGTGCTCGGCCAGCACCAGCAGCAGCGACGACACGGCCATCAGCTCCCAGGCGAGCAGGAACGTGCTCACACTGGCCGCGGCGGGCACCATGAGCATGGCCGCCACGAACAGCGGCAGCACGGACTGGAACACGCGACCGTCCAGGCCATGAGCGCAGTAGCCGATCCCGTAGATCGCCGCGCACACCGCCACCAGCCCGGTGACCGCGACGAACACCCCGCCCAGAGGGTCGACCGTCAGTCGTATCCCGGCCAGCGGCAGCAGCTCCGGCAGCCAGGCCGACCAGCCCTGACCGGCCCCACCTCCGGCCCCATCGCCAGCCACGGCCGCCACACCCGCCGCCACTCCCAACCCGCCCGCGCCTGCCGTGCACCAGCCCGCCAGATGCAGCCGCGCCCGTGGCGGAGCCAGCAAGGCGGCCAGCGCGGCGACCGCGCAGCCGGACAGCGCCACCACGTACAGCGTGCCGACCAGGTTCATCGGTCGGTCAGCCCTCGCAACGCCGCCACGATCACCTCAGGCTCCGGCGGGCACCCCGGCACCTCCACATCCACCGGCACCACGTCGCTCACCGCCCCGGCCACCCCATACGCTTCGGCGAACACCCCGCAGTTACGCGCGCAGTCACCCAGCGCGATCACCAGCCGCGGCTCAGTAACCGCGTCATGGGTGCGGCGCAGCGCCACCTCCATGTTGTGGGTCACCGGCCCGGTCACCAGCAGGGCGTCCGCATGCCGAGGTGAGGCCACCAGCCGCGCGCCGTATCGCTCGGCGTCGTACACCGGGCCGAACGCCGAGGCGATCTCCACCTCGCACCCGTTGCACGAACCCGCATCCACATGCCTGATCTGCACCGATCCGGCGAGCTCCGCAGCCTTCGCACAGGGCTCACCTGGTTCGCGCTCCGGCGCGGGCTCGGCCACCCGGCCCGTCTTGACGATCTTCCGCCACAACCCCATCGTTGCCTCTCCACCGCTCACCAGCCAATACCCCGACGATCAGCAGAAGATCACCCGGGTCGGGGGTGATGCGGTGGCTGCCGCAACTCGGCCAGGGGCCCGCTCGGATCGGCCAACACCTCGCTCAGCAGCCGCCGGGCCGCGCCCACGCGCTCGACCACCTCACGGCTGCCGAGCGCGTACAGCACGGCCCCGCCCTCCCGGGTCGCCGTCACCACCCCGGCCGCGCGCAACACGCACACATGCTGCGACGTGGTGGACGCCTCGACCTCGGCGGCGGCCAGATCGCGCACTGCCACGGTCGCCACCGTCAGCCTGGCCGGCAGGTCCCGGCGTGGGCGCTGGCCGGCGGCCAGGTCGGCGCGGGCGATCAGCAGGGCGCGCAGGCGGGCCCAGCCCGCCGAGGTCAACAGGATCACAAGGCGCCGCTTCCGGCTTTGTCCTCCAGCAGCTCGCTGAGCAACTCGTGCTGCCCGGACAGCTTCTCGGCCAGCAACTCGCGGGCGGCGCGCAGCAGCCCGGCCACCCGGCCGCCGGCCAGCGCGTAGACCATGGTGGTTCCCTCGCGCTGCGCGGTGACCATGCCTGACCGGCGCAGCACCGCTAGATGCTGCGACAGCCCGGTCGGCTCCACATCGATCTCGGCCAGCAGCTCCCGCACCGGCATCGGCCCGTCCTGCAGCAGCTCCAGCACCCGGATCCGTACCGGATGGCCCAGCAGCCGAAACAGCTCGGCCTTGGCCTCATACAGCGGTACCGACATCACGCCCCCGCCTCCCCCTGAGGGCCGGACCGGCCCTGCTCGATGGCGATCCCGTGCGCCTGGGCCAGCCGCCAGGCATCCTCCCACTCGGCCTCGGCCACCAGCACCGCGTGCGCGTCATCATCGTCGCGGGCGGCCTGCAGCGCCTGCCAGGCCAGGCCGGCCCGTTCCCGCACCGCAGCAGCAAACACCGTGCTCACCCGCACCTCTCATCCGCCCGCGCGACACAGCCCGCGAACCACGCTCGAAGCAATTACGCATCTTCGCAATTACGATAGCGTAAGGAGGTAGGTGGCCAGTGACCCGCAGCCCGTCCTGACGGCATCGGCCACCACGAGCGCCGGCCACCCCGAGCCAACGGCCCAGGACCGAACGCGATGAGGGAGAGCTCAGGTGAGCATGCCGCTGCTGCTCTCGCACCAGCATCTGCCCGGCGTGACCGTGATCGCCGTCGAGGGGGAGCTGGACGCCCACAACCACCACCAACTGGAGGCCTACATCCAGCAGCACCGCCAACGCCTGCCCGACCAGGTGGTCTTCGACCTGTCCCAGGCACGCTTCGTCGACAGCTGCGGACTTCGCGTCCTGGTCCAGACCCACACCCTCAGCGTGCGCATGGGCGGGGCGGTCCACTTAGCCGCACCCGCGGCCATGCCCGCCCGGCTGCTGGAGATCTCCGGGCTGGCCGACCACCTGCCCGTGTACGTCAGCCTCGATGAGGCGCTTCGCGCAGCGCTGTCGGCCGCCGCCGAACGGCAGGCCCGCTGAATCAGCAACCCGCCCGCCCAACCCGCCACCGGCCAGCGCCGGCCAGTTGAGACGCCGCAGAACCCCGCCGAGGGCGCGATGCCGGCACCACGCCACCGAAAGACACCTGACATGCAGATGACCATCGACGTCGAACCCGGCTACACGGTCATGACGATCGCCGGGCACATCAGCTGGGACGACGCTGAGGAACTGAGCCGGCGCATCAACCAGATGGCCGACAGCCCGGCTGGCTTCCCGTGCCTGATCGTCGACGTGAGCGGCCTCGTCCGGCCCGGATCGGCCGCCATCCACAGCGTCGCCCACCTGCTGCGCAGGCAACGCCACCGCGAGCAAGGACGCATCGTCGCGGTCGGCGTTCCCGACAACCTGCGCAGGCTCCTCCACCGCGCGGGGCTGCTCAACTACCTCGATCAGTGCCCCAACCGGCAGCAGGCCATCACCGCCCTACAGGCCGACACCCCGGTCGACGGCCCCGCCTAGCAGAGCGCGTTCGTCCCGGCCCCTGCACACCCGTGAGGTGGTAACCGTCTCAGCAGGAGGCAGGACGCCGCGCCGAGGCGCGCTCGCCAGGGCCGAGGCCGGAGGGCGGGTACCAGCCAGGATGTGGCTGATCGGTATACTCGCCGTGTCTCCCCATGGGGGATCGCGGTGGTGGGGCCCACCGCCTCGCTGCCATCCGGCGGCGGGTAACCGTGGTTTCACGCCGCCAACGGTCCCTGCCAGATGTGATGTCGTCATCCTGGTAGGAGGTTGATCGTGCCCCGTCCTGATATAGGTCGTCCCGTCGACGCCGACGTCGACCTGCACGTGCTCACTCAACGCGTGGAGCTGCGCCGTGCCCCGTGGACAACGCTGGCGGTGATCTCGCTGGGGGGCGTGCTGGGCGCGCTGGCGCGCTATGGACTGGGGGTGGCCTTCCCACGTCCGCCGGCAGGGTTTCCGTGGGCGACGTTCGCCATCAATGTGGCCGGCTGCCTGCTGATCGGGGTGCTCATGGTGGCCATCACCGAGATCTGGGACGCGCCCGCGTGGGTACGGCCGTTGCTGGGCGTCGGAGTGCTGGGCGGATTCACCACCTTCTCCACCTACATCGTCGACGTCGGCCAACTGCTGATGGCTGGCGCGCCGCGTACCGCGCTGCTGTACCTGGTGGCCACTCCGGTCCTGGCGTTGACAGCCGTCTGGGCGGGCAGCGTGGCCACTCGATCCGTGGCCCGCCGGGCCGCCGGCAGGAGGCAGGCATGAAGCTGCAAGGTTCCGCGCTTCGGTTGACCGTGTTCGTCGGCGACTCCGACACCTGGCATCACCGTCCGCTCTATCACGAGATCGTGCACCGGGCGCACGTCGCCGGCCTGGCCGGCGCCAGTGTCTTTCGCGGAATGGAAGGCTACGGCGCCTCCAACCGCATCCACACCACCCGCATCCTGTCGTTGTCAGAAGACCTGCCGCTGGCGATCGTCATCGTGGACGCCGGGGACAAGATCCGCGCCTTCCTGCCTCAGTTGGACGAACTGGTCACTGAAGGACTGGTCATCCTGGACCAGGTCGAGGTGATCCGCTATGTCGGCCGTCCCGTCCCCACTGACGACGGCGGCCGGTCGTGACGGCCGTGCTGCTGGTGGCGCTTGGCGCCGCGATCGGCGCACCACTGCGCTACCTGGCCGATCGCACCGTCCAGGCTCGCCACGACACCCTGTTCCCGTGGGGCACCTTTACCATCAACATCGCCGGGTCGGCGCTCCTGGGTTTCCTGGTGGCGCTGCCCGCCGCCACGCTGGTGATGGCCGCCGCCGGCATCGGGTTCTGCGGCGCGCTGACCACCTACTCCACCTTCAGCTACGAAACGCTGCGGCTGGCGCAGGAGGGAGCGCGCGTCGCCGCGCTGGCCAACGTCATCACGAGTGCGGCGGCTGGGCTGGGCGGCGGCGTGTGCGGGCTGGCCCTGGCCCGCGCCTTCACCGGATGACTCTCGTCGTAACCGGCCACGATCGCCCCCTTGGATTCCGCGACGCCTGAAAGAGCACGCGCTTGAGACCCGACCAGGACGACACCGACGACGCGGCAGAGGCAGAGGGCGGCGACACTCCACAGGATCGGTGGCTGACGCCCGGGGTGGCGGGGGGTCGGCATGGCCAGCTTCTTCTCCGACGCCGGCCACGAGATCACCACCGCGGTGCTGCCGTCCTTCTCACCTCTGGTTCTGTCGGTGACAAGTGGGTCTGGATCAAAGTCCGTGAAGTGGTCACGCCTGGTGATCAGGCCGGTTGCTCCAGCGGGCCAGTGATCGCGATTTCGTAACTCGATGTGCGCGAGGGTGGCCGCGTCGTCATGATCCGGTTCATCCCAGAACTGATCATCTCGAGCGGCCGCGAGGTCATCGTGCAGCGGTGATCCGCGCAGCGGTCTCGGCCAGCGCGGGCCCAGCACCGCGGCGCGGGCTCGGGTCCTGCGGCGACGAACGCGAGCCCGCAGCCCATCGACACACGCTGTAGCCCATCGGAGCGGCTCACGGCCACGCAGCGGCCAGTACGACCTCTCGCGCCGGACGACGGGGTTATTGGCTGCTCGAGCAATCCGCATGGAGGAAGCTGATCGCCGTCATCGTCGGCGTCACATGGTCGGCATGGTGGCCGGCGCTGGTCTGGGTCGAATTCTTGGCCATGCGTTGTTGCGGACGGACGTGGCTGCTGCCGACCAACCTTGGTGAGCGTCTGAGAATCATCCCTCGGACACCACCGCCACAGGGCAGGGAGCGTGCTGGAGGAAGGAGTCCGCCGCGTCGAACCAAGCGGCGCGTTTGCGCCCGACGACCATGAGCGTCGCGTGATCATGAGCCTCGCCCGGGTGGATGCGGACTTCCGGGTGGCGTTCTGCCCACTCGGTCATGTCCACCGAGGCGGACACCGGCACCTGACGGAGGGAGGCCTCGCCGAACGCGAATTCCAAGACGGAGGCGTCCGGCTCGCTGTCTGCAATGACGATCGGGCCTGGATCCGTCGGGGCGGGGAGGGGGCCCGGGCCGCGTACGATGATCACAGGGCAGTCGGCATGGGCGGCAACGTATCCGGCCACCGAGCCGACGACGGCTCTGGGCAGCGCGCTCAGCCCGCGGGAGCCCACCACGACGAGCGTGGCATCGCTGGACAGCTCGACCAGGTGCCGAGCTGCAGGGCCTTCGTAGAGGTCGGTCTCGACGCGTACGCCCGAACTGGTCGAGCGGGCGCACTCGGCGCCGTGCCACAACACGTGATCGGCCGCCTTACGCAGGTGGGCCTTGGCCTCCTCCTCCGCAGCGCCGTACGGCCACTGCCAGGCGTGTGTGAGCGTCAGCGGCAGCTTGCGAAGCTCGGCCTCGTCCAGTGCCCAGTCCAGAGCCTGCATTGCGAAGTCCGAGCCGTCGTAGCCGAGCACGATGTGGTCCATGTCCTCGGGCTCCTTTCGCGGGCAAGGAATCATCACCCTCAGTGTCGGAGCATTCCCGAAGTCCGCTCTAGGGCCGGGTGACCCGGCCCGCCGGGACCTTGGTCATGGCTGCCTCTCGCGGCGGCAGATGCCGGGGCCCTTCGGCCCTGGCCGGAGGGCCCTACGGCACTGCCGGGCGAGCCCTCCATGGGGAAACGTCGGGTTTAGACGGCCGAACTTGGTCCACGCGGCTGCCCTGCATCTGAACGGGAGACCCGGCATGCCTGACGGATACGACGTGCTGCTGCGCGATGGCGGCATCGCCCATGTGCGCCCGCTCCGCCCCGCCGATCGCGAAGCCCTGCACGAGCTGGTGGACCGCTCGTCGGAGCGATCGGCCTACCTGCGTTTCTTCACCGGCGGCCGCAACACCGCGCACGCCTACATCGATCGCATCACCAGTGACAGGTACGACGGCCGCGCGCGGGTCGCCAGCCTGCACGGTCGCCTGGTCGCAATAGCCGAGTACATCCCCATCGAGGACGGACGTGCCGACCTGGGCATCCTTCTGGACGACGCCGTGCACGGACATGGCCTGGGCACGCTGCTGCTGGAACACATCGCCGTAGACGCCGCCGAGCACGGCATGCGCGAGCTGGTCGCCGACGTGCTGGCCGAGAACCGGCCGATGCTCCGGGTGCTGCGCGATCTGGGCCTGAAGGTGGAGCAGCGCCTCGAGAGCGGCACGCTGCACGTCAGCATCGCCGCCGAACCCACCCCCAGGCTGATGGCGGCCATCGAGGCCCGCGACCACGAGGCCGAGCGGGCGTCACTGGCGCGGGTGCTGGCACCGCGTTCGGTGGCGGTGATCGGCGCCAGCCGCGACGAGCACGCCATCGGGCACAAGGTACTGCGCAACCTCATCGACGGCGGCTTCTGCGGGCCGATCCATCCCGTCAACCCCAACGCGACCGAGATCGCCGGGCTGGCCTGCCACCCCAAGGTGCCCGACGGCGTGGACCTGGCGGTCGTGGCAGTACCCGCCCGGCAGGTGCTGGACGTGGCGCGTGACTGCGCCGCGGCCGAGGTGGCCGGGCTGGTGGTGCTTACCTCAGGGTTCGCCGAGGCCGGCCAGCGCGACGCGGAGTCGGAACTGCTGCAGGTGTGCCGTGCGGCCGGGATGCGGCTGATCGGCCCGAACTGCCTGGGCGTGGTCAACACCGGAGCCTGGCTGAATGCCAGCTTCCTGCCGCATCGGCCCGTCCGCGGGCGGGTGGCGCTGATGTCGCAGTCCGGCGCCGTGGGGGCGGCGCTGCTGGACCGGCTGGACGTGTCGTCGTTCGTGTCGGTCGGCAACAAGGCCGACGTCAGCGGCAACGACCTGCTCGAATACTGGGAGGACGACGACGACACCGGCGTGATCGCGTTGTATCTGGAGTCGTTCGGCAACCCGCGCAGGTTCGCCCGTATCGCCCGCCGGGTCGGCAAGCGCAAGCCGGTGCTGCTGGTCAAGAGCGGCCGCGGCGAGGCCGGCGGCCGGGCGGTGCGCTCGCACACCGCCGCCGCAGCCACCCCGGACGTGGCGGTGGACGCGCTCACCCGGGCCGCCGGCGTGATCCGGCTCGACAGCGTGCACGAGCTGATCGACGTCGCCAAACTGCTGGCCGCCCAGCCGTTGCCGACCGGTCGCCGGGTGGCCATCGTGGGCAACTCGGGCGGGCCGCAGGCGATGGCCGCCGACGCCTGCGAGGCCCACGGCCTGACCGTCCCCGAGCTGCCGCCCGGACTGCTGGAGGCCCGTGCCGCCGCCGCGCTGGGCAACCCGGTCGACCTGACCGCCGACGCCACCGCCGCCGAGATCGGCGCCGCCGTCGAAGCCCTCGCCACCTCACCCGACGTCGACGTGGTCCTCGTCGTCTACACCCCGCCGTTCGGGGACGGACTGGAGACGACCCGCCAGGCCATCGCGGACGCCACCAAGAGATCGGCCAAGACCGTACTGGCCTGCGTCATCGGCCACGACGGCCTGATCGACGGCCGCGTGCCCAGCTACGCCTTCCCCGAACAGGCCGTCCAGGCCCTGGCCCACGCCGTGCGTTACGCCGAATGGCGCAGTCGACCCGTCGAACCCGTTCCCGTACCCCCGCCAGCCGACGAAAAGACCGCCCGGGAGATCGTCCACGCGGAGTTGAAGGCGCGCCCGGACGGCGGCTGGCTCTCCCCCGCCGACACGGCCCGGCTGCTCTCCTGCTACGGCGTGACGCCGGTGGAGTCCCTCGACGTGGACGGCCCTGAGGCCGCCGCCGCGGCGGCCTCACGCATCGGGCTGCCCGCCGTGCTCAAGGCCACAGGTCCCGTACACAAGAGCGACGTCGGCGGGGTGCGGCTGAATCTCCAGACGCCGGATGACGTACGGCAGGCGTATCACGACATGTCGGCACGTATCGGCGTGGAGATGGCAGGGGCGATCGTCCAGCGCATGCTGTCCGGAGGCGTGGAGATCATCGTCGGCGGTGTCAACTACCCGGCGTTCGGTCCGCTGGTCATGGTCGGCATGGGCGGGGTGATGGCCGATCTGTTGGCCGACCGCGCCTTCCGGGTGCCGCCCATCACCGACGCCCTCGACATGATCGGCGAGCTGCGCTGCGCCCCGGTCCTGTACGGCTACCGCGGTTCACCGCCCGTCGACGTCTCCGCCCTGGCCGATCAGGTCGTAAGGATCGGCCGGCTGCTCGAAGACCTGCCGCAGGTGGCCGAGCTCGACCTCAACCCGGTCATCGTCACACCAGGAGGCACCGCCACAGTGGACGCCCGAATCCGGTTGGCGCCCTGTGAGAAGCCGCCCTCGCCGCTGTTGCGGCGGCTGCGCTGACCAGCTGGTCAGGCCATCCGCTGGGCCATGTCGACCAGCCGGTTGGCATATCCCCATTCATTGTCGTACCAGCCGAAGACCTTGACCAGGTCCTCGCTCGCCTGAGTGAGGGCGGAGTCGAACACGCACGAGGCGGCATTGCCGATGATGTCGCGGGAGACGAGCGGCGCGGTGCTGTAGCGCAGGATGCCCCGCAGTTCCTCCTCGGCGGCCGCGGCAAAGGCATCGTTGATCTCCGGCGCGGTGACAGGCCGGGCGAGCTGGGCGGACAGGTCGGTGATCGAGCCGTCCTCGACCGGCACCCGGATGGCGACGCCGTCCAGTCGGCCGTTCAGCTCGGGCAGCACCTGGCCGACCATGCGGGCGGCGCCGGTGGTGGTGGGCACGATGTTCACGGCCGCAGAGCGGGCCCGGCGCAAGTCCTTGTGCGGGGCGTCCAGCAGCACCTGGTCGCCGGTGTAGGCGTGGATGGTGGTCATAAAGCCGCGTACCAGGCCGAATCGCTCGTGCAACACCTTGACCATGGGTGCCACGCAGTTGGTGGTGCAGGAGGCCAGCGAGACGATCTCGTGCCGGTCCGGGTCGTACGCGGCGTCGTTGACGCCCGGGACGATGGTGGCGTCCAGGCCCTTGCCCGGGGCCGAGAGCAGGACCTTGCTGGCACCGGCCTTCAGATGCGCGGCCAGCGCCTCTCTGGTCCTGAATCGACCGGTGGAGTCGATCACCAGGTCGACGTCGTGAGCGCGCCAATCGATGTCCGCAGGGTCTGCGCAGGCACTGACGGCGATCGTAGCGCTGTTGATCTCCATTATGTGGTCTGAAGCGGTCACAGGCACATCGAGGGGCCCGTAGGTGGAGTCGTAGCGCAGCAGGTGGGCCAGTGTGGCCGCATTGGTGATGTCGTTGACCGCGACGATGTTCAGATCTGTGCGCAACGCACATCGCATGACGGCCCGGCCGATCCGGCCGAACCCGTTGATTCCTATTCTCATGCCTTCATCGTCCGGCGCTGAAGGAACGGTGCTTAGAGGCGACGGTCCCGCGCGCAACGGGACCTTTGGCCTCTTGCCTGAAGTCAGCGTGAGATGGGTGACTTTTGACGTATTGCTTCCCAATTCAGGTTCTTTGCCTCTGGTGGCGGCCGCCCTTCCAGCCCTGAACTGGAAGGGGGTGGCGTCATGTTCAGCATGATCAAGGAGACGCAGGCTGCCGTGGTGTTCCTGCTCGGCGAGCACGCCTACAAGATGAAGAAGCCCGTCCAACTTGGCTTTCTCGACTTGACCACGTTGCGCGCCAGGGAGGATGCCTGCCGACGCGAGGTGGAGCTCAACCGCAGACTGGCCCCTGACGTCTACGAGGGTGTGGCCAGCGTGCTTGACCCGGACAGCATGGTCTGCGAGTACCTGGTCGTGATGCGTCGTATGCCCGGGGAGCGCCGCCTGGCCACGCTCGCGCGGGCCGGCAAGCCTGTGGAGAAGTACGTGCGCGCGGTTGCGCGGCAGCTCGCCGGGCTGCATGCCGAGGCCCGACGCGGCCCGCAGATCGACCAGGAAGGCAGCCGGGAGGGGCTGCGAGATCGATGGATGGCTGCTGTCGAGCGGGTCCGCGGTCTTCTCGGCGCCACGATCGAGCCTGCCGTCGTGGACGAGATCGAGCAGCTTGTGCTGCGCTTCCTTGACGGCAGGGAGTCCCTGTTCAAGACGAGAATCGCTGAAGGCCGCATCGTCGAAGGCCACGGCGATCTCGTGGCGGAGGACATCTTCTGCCTCGACGACGGGCCGCGAGTCCTGGACTGCCTGGAGTATGACGAGCGCCTGCGTTGCCTCGACGGGCTGGATGACGCCGCCTTCCTCGCCATGGATCTGGAGTGGCTGGGCGCGCCGCGGCTGGCCGATCTGTTCCTGCGGTGGTACGTCGAATCCAGTGGCGATCAGGCGCCGACTGCGCTGTGGCACCACTATGTCGCGTACCGGGCCTTCATCCGAGCCGAGGACGCTTGTGTGCGCCACTCGCAGGGCGACGTGGACGCCGCGTGGCAGGCGCGGCGGCTGGCAGAGCTGGCGCTGCGTCATCTGCACGCCGCAGCCGTCACGCTGGTCCTGGTCGGTGGCCCGCCCGCGAGCGGGAAGACGACCCTGGCCGGCGCGCTGGCCGACAGGCTCGGCTTCACCTTGCTGCGCAGCTCGGACGTTCCGCCCGAATCCGAGGTCTATGCCGAACTAGTTTCGCGTGCCGAGCGATTGCTCGGCCAGGGCGAGTCGGTCGTTCTGGACGCTTCCTGGGCCGATGAGCAATATCGCGCGATGGCCACGCAGGCGGCCGACCGGACCTCGAGTAATCGGGTCTCACTGCTGTGCACTGTCATGCCGCAACTCGCCGCCACACGGCTCGCCACCCGTGAGACACCGTCGTCTGCCCCGGCCATGTCACCGTGGCCGGACGCGATCGAAATCGACACGGGCATCCCCCTGGAACAGGCACTGATGCGCGCGCTGAGCGCCGTTCATCCCCCTGAGCTCAACATGCGCTGGCGTTTCCAGAGACCTCAAATGGAACCTGACTAAAAGCGGCCGGTTCACCATGAGCGGCCCGGGGCCGGGGAACTGGCGATCTCAGCGATGTCTCGTTGCGTGACGACGGCGAGCTTCCCGGCCAGATCGGCCAACGCCCGCGAAGCCGCCAACTCGTCTCCGATCTCGGGCACTGACGGATCCGCAGGGTTGCGGTGGGCGCGACCGGTGCCGGTCAGCCCTGTGCCATCCCTGGTGGTCAGTACGGCTCGTGCGCAGGTGTCGTCGCCTTCCTCGCTGATGTAGACCTGCACGGTCCACTGCTTGGCTTCCATGATCGCAACCTCCTTGATCGCAACCTCCTTCACGGCTCCATCTCATCGGCTTCTCGCGACGAACGGCAGAGGCGAAGGTCCGTGATCCGGCTGGACGAAGGCCCCTGATCAGGGGCTCCCTCGGACGTGTTGATCTTCCTTTCCCAAGGTTTGGCCGTCTGCCGGGTCTTGTACGTCCTCGGCGGGAAAGGCGTTCACCATGTCGACGTGGTCCGAAACAGAGGTCCCAGTGGTCAGGGCGGAAGAGCGGGTCATCGTTGTCGGCTATGACGAATCGCCGGGCAGCGAGCAAGCGCTGCGCTGGGCGGTGGAGGAAGCACAATTGCGCAAGCTTCCCCTGGCGGTGTGCCATGCCTGGCATTGGCCCTATCTTCGGCGTCCCGTTGACAAAGAGGTTCTGGGCCAGTTGAGGGCCACCGGCACCGCCGTGGTGGAGGAAGGCGTACGTCGCGCGCGAGAACTGGCGCCTGCTCTCGATGTCCGGCCCTTGTTGGGGAAGGGCGTGGCCACGGCGGTACTCCTGCAGGCGGCGCGCAACGCCGAGCTGGCAGTGCTTGGATCTCGGGGGCAGGGCGGCTTCGAGGAACTGCGGGTGGGATCGGCGGCCGTGCAGGTGCCTGCGCACAGCGTCAGGCCTGTCGTCATCGTCGGTCCTGGAAACGTGCCGGAGAGGGAAGGCAAGGCGCGGATCGTGGTCGGCGTCGACGGGTCTCCCGCTGGGCAGGGAGCTCTGGAGTTCGCCTTCGAGGAGGCGGAGCTGCGCGATGGGTCGGTGACAGTGGTTTGCTGCTGGCAGGATGCCGGTGATCTGTCCGGGCAGGACGGTCTGCCCTTCGTGGATCGCAGAGCGCTCCGGGTCAACGCGGAAGCCTGCTTCCGAGGCGCGGTCTCAGCGCTGATCTGCCGGCACCAGGACGTGCCGGTTACGACGGAGTTCGTAGCCGGGCGCCCCGAACGCGCCGTGATCGACGCGGCGCGGGACGCGACTCTGCTGGTGCTGGGCAGTCGCGGTGTCAGCTCGACGCCCACGACGCTCGTGGGGCCGGTCACCCAGGCCGCGCTCGCAACAGCCGGATGTCCCGTCGCTGTGACACCACCCCCGTCTGCTGACCCGTCGGTTGGCCGACATTCGGCCGTGAACTGACCGACTTTTGGCTTTGCCGGGGGCATTACCCAAGGGGGAGGTGGACTGATGGTCCGGCTGGGCGATTTCCTGGCACGATTCCGTCCCTCCGGCGTGCCCGGGGCAGCGGCGCCCGCAGGTGTCCCCGCCGACTATGTGGCCGACCAAGCCGAGGAACTGGCGCCGGTCTTCTCGGCACTCGCCGACTGCCAGGCCGCGTGCGCGAACGAACGTGAAAACGCCCAGCGCCGTGCCGACCGCATGCGGGCGCGCGCCCACGATCAGGCCGCGGCCATCGTCGCCTCGGCCCACGCGGAGGCGGATGCGGAGCGCGCACGGTCATCGGCTCTCGCCCGCCAGGACCATGATCAGGCGGTTGCGGAGCTCCTGCGGGAGGCCTCAGTCGCCGCTGAGGGCGTCCGCACGCGCTCGGCCGGCCGGATGCCGGAGATGGTGGCCCGGGTGACCGACATGGTCAAGTCCTTGGCCGACGACCGACCATGACCGCTTCGTGGGTCGCGGGGGCGACACGTGCCAGGGCTCTCGTCCGGCGGAGGGCGGGGACGGCATGTGCGCGGCGCATCGCGGCATGCGGGTCCGTAAGCGAGGCGGTGGCCCTGCTGGGTGACACGCCGTACGGACATGACGTGCGGCGCGGGCAAAGCCTGGCGGAGGCCCAGTGGGCGGTCCTGGCCACACTGCTCTGGCATCTGCGCGTTCTGGCCGGTTGGCTGCCTCGGGAGGGAGGCCAGATGGTCCGCGTGCTGGCCCGCTGGTTCGAGCTCGCCAACGCGGACGAGCTGATCTGCCGGCTCGCGGGAGGTGAGGCGGAGCCCGAGTTCGCCCTGGGCTCGCTCGGCACCGCGTGGCAGAGGCTGCGACTGTGCGGATCCCTTGCCGAGGTCCGGGCGGCCCTGGCTGCTTCCCCGTGGGGAGACCCGGGTGGTACGACCCCCCGTGAGATCCAACTGAGCATGCGCCTGGCCTGGGCCGAACGGGTCATCGAGACCGTTCCGCAGGTCAGGCCGTGGGCTTTGGGAGCGACAGCCCTGCTGCTCGCCCGTACGCACCTGGCGGAAGGCGCCAGGCCGCCCGAACGCTGCCGCGTGCTCGTCGGACAAGGCGCGCTCGACGCGTCCTCGATACGTGAGATGGCCGAGCAGCTCCCCACGGCGGCACGCTGGGTGCTCCACGAGATCGAGGATCCACGCGAGCTGTGGCGAGGTGAGGAGAGCTGGTGGCAGCGCGTGGAAGGCGAAGGGCGCGACCTCCTGGCCGGGGCGGGATTCACGGCAGGGCCGGTCCTCGGCGCGATCGCCGTCCTGGCGGCGGACGCCCGGCGGGTGCGCGCCGCCCTGGAACAGGCGGCATGGCGGTGACCGCGATGCGCTCACCCGATCGGGGACTGGCGCCATGAGCTGGCGAGAGGCACTGCGACCCGTCCGCATGGAGCGGGTGGCGATCGTCGCCCCCGCCCGTTCGCTGGACGACGTGCTGAGGATCGTGGGCGCGGCGGGGGTCGTCGAACTGGCCACACCACCTGACGCACAGCTGCAGGCGGTCTCGAGGACCGCCGTCGTCCGCGATGAGGTGGCGGCGCTCGCAGGCTGGATGCCCGCCAAAGTCGTCTCCGAACTCGCGGGCGAGGTGGCACCCGAAGGCGGGGCCGTGGTGCCGCTCGCCCGCCCCCGGGGCAAGGAAGCCCCGTCCCTGCTGCGCACTGAAGGGCTGCGCGGCAGCCTGGCCCCGCTCGTCAACACCTACGGGACGACGCCGTACGCCGACATCGACCCGACGCCCCTGGCCGTCGGCGCATACGTCCTGATGTTCGGCATGATGTTCGGCGACGTCGGGCACGGCCTGTTGCTGCTCGTCGCGGCGGTCGGGCTGTATCGCAAGCGCCCGCGATGGCTGTCCCGCCTCCATCGGGCGTGGCCTTTCGTCGTCGGCGCGGGACTGGCCAGCATGGTCTTCGGCCTGCTCTATGGCGAGTTCTTCGGTCCCACAAGCGTCGTCCCCGTGCTCTGGGTGCGGCCGCTGGCCGACCCGATCGGCCTTCTCGCTGCCGCTCTGGCCGCCGGCGCGCTGCTGCTCGCGGCCGCCTACCTGCTGGGCGTCGTGAACCGGTGGCGGGAGGGTGGCTGGCCGGCCGCGCTGTACTCCCCGGCAGGGGTCGCAGGTTCGGCGCTGTTCTTCGGGCTGGGACTCGTCTTGTTCGGCTGGTACGCGAGGCTCGGCTGGCCGGTCGCCGTCGGCAGTGTGATCGCCGTGGTGGGACTGCTCCTGGCTTTCACCGGGTTCTACGCCGAAGCGGGAGGTGGCGCCAGCGCAACCGCCCAAGCGATGATCCAGCTTTTCGACGCGGTCGTCCGGCTGGGCGCCAACGTCGCCTCCTTCGCCCGCCTCGCCGCCTTCGGCCTCACCCACGCCGCCATCGGCTCGATCGTCTGGAGCGCGACCGCCGGGCTGTGGGCCGCCACCCCCTTCGCCGCGACGGCGATATTCCTGCTGGGCAACGTGCTGGCGCTGACGATCGAAGGGCTCGTGGCCGGTGTCCAGGCGTTGCGCCTGGAGTACTACGAGCTGTTCTCCAGGGTCTTCCAGGCCGAGGGACGGCCCTTCCGCCCCTGGCACCTGCCGCCGACGTCCAAGGAGGCCACCCCATGTTCGTCTGGGTGAAACGAGGACTGCACGCGCTCAACGCGGTCATCGCACTCGCCGCGATCATCCTCCTCGTCTGCGCCGTGACCGCGGGCTCCGCTCAAGGGACGGCGACCGCTGACCCGGCCGACGGCAACTGGGCGGCCCTGCTCGGCGCGGCCATCGCGGTCGCCAGCTCGGCGATCGGCGCGGGCATCGCCGTCGCCTACACCGGAGCCGCGGCGCTCGCCGCGATGAGCGAGAGGCCCGAGCTGTTCGGGCGGGCCATCGTCATCGTCGGCCTGGCGGAAGGGATCGCCATCTACGGGCTCGTCATCGGCATCATCCTCATCGGACGGGCTTGACCGGCCATGGCGACCGTCGCCGTCATCGGTGAGACCGTTCGCGTGGCGGGCTTCCGGCTTGCCGGAGCGGTCGTCCTCCCGGCCGACACCCCGGGGGCCGCTCGTGCGGCATGGGGCTCCCTCGGCGACGACGTCGCCGTGGTGATCCTCACTCCGGAGGCGGCCGAGGCCGTCAGCGAACAGGCCGGTGAGCGGCTGACGGTGGTGATGCCGTCGTGACGACCATGCGGGATGCGCTGGCGCCGCTGACCGAAGCCCTGTCCAGGCAGGTGGGGATCGACGCCCGGGCGATCATCGCCGGAGCCGAGGAAGAGGCCGCCGAGCTGGTCGCCGCCGCCCGCCAGGAGGCCCGGACCGTCCTCGCCGACGCCCGCGCCGACGGAGCGGCCCAGGCCAAGGCGGATGCGGTCACCGAACGGATCCACGCTGAGCGCCGAGCCCGCGGCATGGAACTCGCCGCTCAACGAGAGGCCCTTGACGAGCTACGCGCACGATCAGCCGCTGCGGTCAGGGCCCTGCGTGACGATCCCTGCTACCCCAGGCTCCTCGATCGGCTGGGCGCCCTGGCCCGTGCCGCCGGGGGAGCGGACCTGACCGTCAAGGAGCAGCTTGACGGGGGCGTGCTGGCAGAGGGGCACGGCCGGCGCGTCGACTGCACGCTCGGCGCGCTGGCCGTACGAGCCGTGGACGCGCTCGGAGCGGAGCTGGAGCGGCTGTGGGCACCGTGACCCGGGTCAACGGCCCCTTGGTCGAAGTCGAGGACCTCGCCGGCGCGGCCATGTTCGAGCTGGTCCTGCTCGGACCCCACAAGCTGCCGGGTGAGATCGTCACGCTGGGAGGCGGCCGCGCCACAGCGCAGGCGTACGAGTACACCGGTGGGCTGGCCCCTGGCGATCCCGCCGAGCGCGGCGGATCTCCCGTCTCGGCTCTGCTGGGGCCTCACCTGCTCGGAGGGGTGTTCGACGGCCTGCTCCGGCCGCTCACCGGCGCGGGCCTCTGGCTGGACCCGGCCGTGCCCGCGCTCGCATCCGTCGCCCGCTCATGGCGGTTCACACCGCTGGTCGAGCAGGGACGGAAGGCGGCGCCGGGCACGGCCATCGGGCGCGTCGAAGGTGCGGGCCCGCTCGCCTATCTGGTCCTGTCGCCGGGGGGCGAGGTTTCCGCCATCGGGCAGACGGGCCGCTACCCTCACGACGCCGCGGTCGCGGTCGTCGGCGGAACCGAGGTCCGGCTGACCCGCCGGCAGCCGGTGCGTCGCGCACTGCCGTACGCGTCGCGGCTGGACGAGACGGTGCCGCTGGTCACGGGGCAGCGGGTCATCGACCTGCTCCTGCCCGTGTGCCTCGGGGGCACCGCGGCTGTGCCCGGAGGGTTCGGCACGGGCAAGACCGTGCTCCTCCAGCAGATCGCCAAGTGGTGCGACGCCGATGTGGTGATCTACATCGGCTGCGGGGAGCGCGGCAACGAGATGGCGGATGTCGTCGCCGAGCTGGCCGAGTTGCCGGACCCCCGTACCGGCGGGCGGCTCTCCGACCGGACGGTGGTGATCGCCAATACCTCCAACATGCCGATGATGGCGCGCGAGACCAGCATCTACACGGGAGTCACAGTCGCTGAACATTTCCGCGACATGGGCTACGCCGCGGTGGTCATCGCCGACTCGACCTCACGCTGGGCCGAGGCCCGCCGGGAATTCGCCTCCCGCAGCGGGACCCTCCCGGCCGAGGAGGGCTATCCGGCGGACCTCGCCTCCGCCCTGGCGGCGTTCTACGAGCGAGCCGGTCGGGTCATCACACTGGGCGGCGCCACCGGGTCGGTGACGATCATCGGTGCCGTCTCGCCCCCGGGCGGCGATCTGACCGAACCCGTCACGGCGCACACGGAGCGGTTCGTGCGGACGCTGTGGGCCCTGGACCGCGATCTCGCCTACGCACGGCACTATCCGGCGATCTCCTGGCGCGAATCCTTCTCCCGCGACGCCGATGCCCTGACGCAAGGCGCTCCCGAGAACGCGGCCCGCCGCGGGCGCGTGGGCGGTCTGCTGGCTGAGGCCGACCGGTTGACCGCGCTGGCCGAGCTGGTCGGAGCAGGCGCTCTGCCCGCCCGCGAGCGGATCGGCCTGCTGGCCGGGCGCCTGCTGCGGGAGGGCTTCCTGCGGCAGAGCTCGCTGAGCAGGCTGGACGCGTACTGCCGGCCCGAACGGACCGCCCTCATCGCCGACGCGCTCCTGGCGATCCTGGCGCGCTGCCAGGACCTGGTCGAGCATGGCGCGCCCGCCGCCGCAGTCGAAGATCGCGACTTCTCTCCCCTCCTGCGTGCCAAGGAGGCGCCGGAGGAGGAGATAGCGGCACGGCGCGACATCGTGCTGAACGATCTGGAGACGCTGCGGTGACCGCGTGGGCTCCGGTCGAGTACACCGGCGTGGCGGAGCTACGCGGGCCCCTCATCGTCGTCCAGGGAATCCAGAACGTCGGCTGGGACGAGTACGCCACGATTGTGCTGGAGTCCGGCGAGCGCAGGCACGGCCTGGTCCTGGACGTCGACCGGGACCTCGCCGTCGTGCAGGTCCTCGAGGGCACCGGAGGACTCAGGGCGGAGACGACCCGGGTCACCTTCACCGGAAGCCCGCTGCGCATCCCGGTCGGCGCCGGATGGCAAGGACGCGTCTGCAACGGGCGCGGCCGGCCACTGGACGGCGGCCCCCCGATCTTCGGCGACGGCAACGCCCTGGTGGCCGGCCTCCCGATGAACCCCACGGTGCGAGAACCTCCCGCCGAACCCGTGATCACCGGCATCTCCGCCATCGACGCGCTGACCACCTTGGTCCGCGGCCAGAAGATCGCCGTCTTCGCCGAAACCGGCCTACCCCACCTGGAGCTCGCCGCCCAGGTGGCAGCCCAGGCCCACACCGGTGGCGAGCCGTTCAGCGTCATCTTCGCCGCCATGGGGCTGACCCACAGTGACGCGGGGACGGTGCGCGACATTCTGGAGAGACGTTCGTCGGCCGCGGAGCTGACGCTGCTGCTCAACCTCGCCGACGACCCCGTGATCGAACGGCTGCTCACACCGCGGATAGCGCTGACCGTCGCCGAGCATCTGGCGTTCGTCCTGCGGCGTCACGTTCTCGTCGTGCTGGCCGACATGACGAGCTACTGCGAAGCCCTGCGCGAGGTCTCCGCCGCCCGCGGCGAAATTCCGGCCCGCCGGGCCTACCCCGGCTACCTCTACAGCGACCTGGCCTCCATCTACGAGCGGTGCGGCCGCATCCGGGGACAACCCGGCTCCATCACCGTGCTGCCGGTGCTGAGCATGCCCGCCGGAGACATCACCCATCCCGTGCCCGACCTCACCGGATACATCACCGAAGGCCAGATCCTGCTGAGCCGCGAGGTGACCTCGTACCCGCACATCGACCCGCTGTCGTCCCTGTCCCGCATGATGCGCGCGGGAGTCGGCGCGGGACGGACCCGGCCCGAGCATCTGGACCTGGCCGCGCAGATCCAGGCAGGACTGTCCCGCGCCCGGCAGGCCGGCGAACTCGCCGACCTGGTGGGGGAGAGCGCGCTGAGCCCGGCCGACCGCCGCTACCTGGCCATGGCCGAGGCCTTCAGGACACGCCTTCTGGCCCAGAGGCCCGACGAGGCCCGGACCTTGGCGGAGACCTTCGAGCGGGCTTGGCACGTGGTCTCCGCGGTGCCGCGAAGCGAGCTGTCGATGCTCAGCGAGGAAGCACTGGAGGCCGGATACAGGGGAGAGCCATGAGACTACGGATCCCGCCTGGCCGGGTGGGGCGGATGTGGCTCCGCCGCCGCCTGACCTCGGTCCGGCACGGACTCGGCGTACTCAACAGGAAGCTGCGGATATTGCGGTGCGAACAGGACCGGCTCGCTCAGAATGCGGCACGGACCCAGGCTGAATGGACCGTGGCATGCCGGGCCGCCGACGAATGGCTCCTCCGCGTGACTCGGCTCGGTGGACAGCGGGCCGTGCGCCTCGCGGCCGACGGCCGCCTCGCCGACGTCCACGTGTACTGGGCCGACGCCGTGGGAACCAGCTATCCGGCCCGGGTCTCCTGCGCGCTCCCCGACCTCGACGCGGCGGCTCCCCTCCCGATCACCGCCGCTCTCGTCCCGGCCAGGCATGCCAACCGCGCCGCCTTGCGCGCCGGGTTGGAGCACGCGATCGCCGCGGAGGCCGCACGCATCATGGCGGCTGAGGTCGCCTCCACGAACCGCAGGATCCGCGCACTCAAAGATCGCCTCCTTCCCCTGCTGGAGGAGGCGCTGGCCGCCGTCGAACTGTCGCTGGACGAGATGGAGCGAGCCGACAATGACCGCGTACGCCGTATCAGCGGCTCCAGACCACAGCCCCCGGACTGTCTGAACCGAGATCATCGATGATGCGGCGGCCGGACACCTGCTCGGCATCGACCACGATGTAGTGGTCCCGGCTCCCCGGCGCCCAGGCCGTCAATGGCAGCGCCATCAGGCGGTTGATCTCCTCCAGGTCGGTCACGGCCCGCGCACGTCCCACCGTGGTGACAGACCAGCCGGTACGGAGTTCGGGATCGAACTGGTCGACCTCGAAGGCAACTACGGCGTGCCGGGTGGCGGCCGCCAGCTTCGACCCGATCGAGGTCCGGATCACGATGGAATGGCCGTCGAGATGGAAGTTGACCGGCTGCACGGCTGGAAGGGCGTTGTCGGTGAACACGATCCGCCCGATCGGCACCGTGGACAGCAGGCTCAGGCACTCTTCCGGAGAGAGCTCCTCAAGCCCGGACGAGTCGAGTTGCGTACCCTCAACATCCCCGCTCGGGATCATCCGCGTGGGAGGTGACAATGTCTCGTATTCCCGCTGGCCCGCGCCAGGAAGTCGCGCACCGAGCATGGCTATCCGGCCTCCCATTCGGAGTCGTCGATTTCCCAGGCCAGTTCGTCGGCCACGCTAATGACGCCGTTGACGTTTCCGACCACGCGGACGGTAATGGCGGCCTCGGCGCGGTGTTCCAGCCGGCCGGACAACGTGACCACGCCTTCGTTCACCGAGACGGTCACGCCGGAGGTGTCGAACCACAGGATGCGGCCGAGGACGTCATCGCGAACCTCGGCAACGATCTCCTCGTCGCCACGCAGGAACAGCTTGACGAGGTCGCAGCGGCTGACGATGCCCTGCAGCCGGCCGTTGTAATCGATGAC